>JAHEEB010000002.1:0-10064 GCA_024640925.1 Bacteroidota bacterium
GGAATTAAATATATAAATAAAATACTGGCTTACAGATTTACTATTAAAATTAAATATTATGAAAAGATTTAAATACCAACTTCCTTCTCTTTCTAACAAATTATTAAAAGAAAAACTGAATTCTTATGGATTTGACCTGTCTCAACAAACAAATATTATAAATACAATAAATGCGCTTTCTTTTGATGACGAAAATATGTCTGAAATTAAAAAAACACTAGCGAATAATCTAAATGCATCAATGATTGAAGAATTTAAAATATTTACCTTAAGCAATAATTGGGCAAAACGAGTGTATTATCAAGAAGTCAATGAGAGATTAAATGAATACTACCACTTTATTGCCGGAGAAGGCAAATTCCTTAATTTTTTATCTGATGATGATAAATCATTAAATAATATAAAAACGGAATTGGCTAAAATCACAGATCTTAAACCTAATCCAAAGTTTGAAGAATTTATTCTAAATGAAATTTCTTCAATATACTTTAATAGGCAAAACGAGAATGGAAATATCAACCCCACCCAAATTATAGAAAATATTGGTAAGCTTGATAAAGATGAATTGAAGAAGTTCTACTAAACTATCAATAAATAAATTTCAGATAGCTTAAGTTAATACAATAGAAATATTAAGAATAAAAAATAAATAATTATGGACGATTCAATAAGAGCTGAATTAATGGGGATTTATAAGAATTTAATTCCAAAATATCCTATCAATAATATTAACGTGCAATATTTTGACCTTTCTGGTGGAAATATATATAACCAAACACAATTAAGCACAAGTTATGCAGGGACCAATCCTTTGATTGATGGTTTTCAAAGCCCGATTAATTCTAGTGGGAATATACAAACTGATTTCAGAAATCAGTTCATGTTAAAAGACCCAAAATTAATTGAAGATACTTTAAGATATTACTATTACCTGTTAACACAACACGATCCTCTTAGTAGTTCACCAATGATTCCTGCAAGGTTATCTGCGCATAAACATATTCATCTTATTTATGCCTACCTGCTGGAAAACACAAGAATTTCGCAAATTTTCGAAAAAATTCTCTATAATTATTTACATAACGAAAATCTTGGCATAGCTTCTTATAAAACGAAAATTTTATTAAGAAATACCGAATATCTGTTTTTTGATAGAAATCCTTTAACGAGTAAAGTAAGAGAAGATGCTGAAGCAGTAAGGCGAAACGCTTATTATAGATTATTCGGAATGGATTTGAGTTTTGGAAATTCAAACAATCCACTAAATACATCCTATAATTATCATAAATCTGAAATATCAAACAATGGTTTTATCTCATTATTTGAAAAGTTGCTTAAAGAATTCTGGCAAGGTTATATAAACGCTTTAAATACAACTACTACTAATACCAGGGATGATTATGTCATAGAACAACTTATTCGCGATTTACATTATATGTTAATGGGCCGCAGAACACATGAAACGGCTACTCAGAATATGTGGAAATACTATGATGCCAGCACTCTTTCCTGGGAAGAATTTCATTCTGTTATGATGATGTTCTGGTTTTTTGAAATTATTGATGATGTTAATTCACCTCTGATAGAGGATTTAAATGCGCATGCAGTCAGATCTGGTTATCGATTGATTAATTTGGGAAAAAAGGTCAATCTGTCAGCACATACTAAATCGCAAGAATTGATAGATCTTTCTATTCCTATGGCTCGTTTGCTAAGAACAATAGAAAGGTTGGATATAAATAATACAAGACAAGTGCAAGCTTATATTACGAATATCTTAGCAAGATCAGTTCCCCCTCCTCCTCCAACTCCTCTACCAGCTCCAAACATGGCTCAAAGCGAATTATTGACCATTGTCAACCTATGGGAACGCACCACAGGGCATAGGATAAAGGAAACGGTGGGGCAGAGGTAATAAAATAAGAATAACTAAACTTAAAACATACAGATTATGCCAAACACAATTGAAATTAAGAGTTACCATGTCATTGTATATGGTAGTCCACAAGGGTATCAAAATATTCGGGCGCAAATTTCCTTGTTTAATGTTCCAAACAAAACTGCGGCTTTTGTAAGGTTTATCGAACCAACCCAACCCTTTCCGAATGATTATGAAGAAAGTGGAATTATTCGGATGTTCTTACATATTAATATGCTTGACAGTGTGATGGATTTGATACGGAATGAAAAGCCAATTTACATTTATTTCACTGCTGCACATGCTTTTTTAACAACTTCTCTGGAACCGGTGGGGGAAAATGAATAAATCTATTAAATATGGCAAGTAAATATAAATGGTTATTTGATCCTGGTCATGGAGGTGTTATAGATGGACAACCTCAGACTGCAGGTAAAAGATCCCCAGTTTGGCCTGATGGCTCCCAGTTATTTGAAGGGGAATTTAACCGGGCTATTGTTTCTAATCTAATCGACTTATGTAAAAACAATAATATAGACTATTATAATATTGTAGATGAAAAAGAAGATATATCAAGAGAAGAAAGGATCAATAGGGCTAATAAACAATTTGAAAACGATAAAAGATGTATTTATTTATCCATCCATGCTAATGCCGGTGGAGGGAAAGGATGGGAAATTTACACTTCCAGGGGAGAAACAAAATCTGACAAAATAGCATCAGTATTTTTTCAGAAATTTAAAGAAGAGTTTCCCCAAATCAGAATGCGATCAGATACTAGCGATGGCGATCCCGATAAGGAAGCTCAATTTGACGTTTTAGTAAAAACAAGAATGCCGGCTGTTCTGACCGAAAATTTTTTCATGGATAATTTCGAAGAATGTAAAAACTATCTCATGAATGAAGAAGGCAGAAAAAGAATAGCAAAAGCACATTTTGATGCAATTGTTGAAATGGAGAAATAATATTTAGTTTAACTTTTAAAAACCGCAAGCCATGAACGAATTCGAAAAAAGTATTACAAGCATCTGGAGCTTGAAAACATTACCATTTTAAAGGATGCCAGACTTGATGGTGCATCTGCAAAAGAAATCTTTTGCAAAAACTGGGAAAATGCCAAGAAATCGCTCAAAGCTATAAGGGAACTGGTCAAAAATCCTGTTGTCAAATTAATTATTTCAATCTTGATTAGTACGGGAGATGGATTAAAATCTTCCATCTGCAAATATTTCAACAGCTACGAGTTCTGCAAAAAATTGAAGGCTCTGCCAGCGCGCATGTCCAACTGTGTTACTGGCGCTCGTTTTTAAATAGTGCCTTCATTCACTGTCTTTTACAACAACATTTGCAGAGTAGGAAATAACAATTAAAAGCTTGGCATTTACTGGTTGCCAAGCCTTTAATTCAAAAAGCACACGTTATACGAGTTACAAATGCACGCGCTATACATTTGAAGTAACAGCAGATCAAAGGGTGTGGAAGCGAGTACAAAGCTTATTTATTTATAAATTACTTTAGTTTAAAGCATAGTTGTTAACGGATACCAGCAAATAATAGTCTCTTTTCAGATTTTCGAACATTCCAGATCTTCTCAACTTCTTTAAATCCTCAACCAATGGCTTTCAATTTTTCTTTATGTTCCGCAAACAATATGGGTTGGAACAATGTTTTATTTGTATCTCTGCGAAAATCGCCGGGGGTTATATCCGAATATCTCGCAAAATCTTTAAGCATATGAGTCTGATCGAAATAACCAAGAGAATAGGTAATGTCGGTAATGCTTCTCTGCTTATCAAAAAGTAACATATTATAGGCCGTATTTAATCTGACCAGCCATGCATATTCTTTTGGAGCAATTCCCAGGAGTTTATCAAAACATCGATCAAGTTGCCGTTGTGTAATATTAAATTCTTTCAGCAGACTGCTAATCCTTATATTCCCGTGATGCCTGATAATGGAATACATGATCTGTTCATAAAACATAGTTCCGACCTCATTTTTATATACTAATTCCCTGAAGTAACAATTAAGATGATTTATGATTTGAAGAAAATTTTGTTCATAAATTTTTTCAGCAATTTCCTCGCCTTTCTTACCAATTAAATCATTTAGCGGAATAAAGGTGTTTGTATATTCAGAAGGTGGTATCCCAAATATATGAAAAGCTCCTGAAGGCGTAAACTGTACAATTACACATTTATGATGTCCTGCTTTCCCCAGCTTAACACCTTGTTTTAGGTATCCACTAACAAAACACCTGATATTGGTTAACGTTTTATCCGGATAATGAAATGCAGGCAAGTCGGCGGAATAAAAAATATTCATCACACAACATCCCGAAGGAAAAGAACAATAAACACCCACAGAACTTGCATCAAGTTGTATATCCAAAAAAAGATAATGAACAATATACGGCTTTAAATCGGCAGAGGGGAGAATTATTGTTTTTGATATTTTATTATTTAAACCACACAAAAGAGATCCTCTCACTGACGACTGGTTACCAATAGGGATACAAACACATCTCGTATAATCTTAAAATACAATCCTTTACAAAATCAAAAAATATTCTGGTAACCGAATAGGTCAACAATGACGTTTTTGTAACCAGTACTTATAAGAAATCAATATAAAAAGAACATTTTCAAGGCAAATATATATAAATAACCGTAAATTTTATTTGGAAAGTTTCTGGAAATGTCTGACTGCATATTTTTTGATATCAATCTGCTAGATGTTGCATGATTAGGTCAACAGAGAGGCCGGTGAACTCTGCAAAATCCGTAACACTAATAAACTGTTCATTGGATTTTCCTTTGTTTTTCCTGATCTTCCTAAGTATTTCCTGGCTCGATCTCTCTCCTTTACCTGTCAACCTTTGAACATCTTTAACGTAGATGACTATTCGGCCTGACAATTTTCCTTAATTAAAAGAACTCTTAAATGTTTTTCCCTCTGTCCTTCAATATGTTTACATAGCTTCAGCAACACATCTCAGGACTATTAACCGCAAAAATCGGAAAAATCCGGCAAAATCCGGCAAAAATCGGCAATATTCTGCTGTTTCTGACAAAGAGCAATTTTTCATTTGTATTTGTACCTATCTTTCCATCAAGCAATAAGCACCCAAATTTTAACTGAAAATAATTATGACTTATTTGGAATTAGTAAACCATTTCTGGAGGTGTGATTTGGAACACCACTTAACAGCTGGTGATACCCGGCTATATTTCTATCTGCTCCACACTTGTAACCAATTGGGGTGGAAAATGCCTTTTGGCCATTCCGACAGGCATCTTGCATTGCAAGTTGGTATATCAGTTTCCACAGCAAGAGAATGCAAAAAGCGTTTACAACAGCGGGGTTTGATAGGTTTTAGTGTGCCAATGATAAAAAGCAAATCTTTTGAAGGACAATCTCAATATTGGTTTCCAACTGTACTAAATTTTAGCACGGATTCAAGTACGGTTCCCAATACAGATTCAAGTACAGTTCCCGATACGGATTCAAGTACGGTACCAGATACAGTTTCCAGCACGGTTTCTGGTACGGTTTCTGGCACGGTTCCACGAACAAACACTAGAAAAGATAAGATAAGAATAGAATATATTAATAACCCCTTATATCCCCTTTTTGAAAAAAATATTTTTTTTGAAAATGATTTTAAAAATTCAAGTGATGAAAAAAAAACAGAAAATCAATCTGCTGAAAAATTGATTTTTCCTTGCTTAAAAAAAGAAAAAAAAAGAAGAAAAGTTCCGCCAAAAGAAGAAAAAGAAACGAAACAGGAAGAAGAACAAGAATACATTCTCCCATTCTCATCTCAGCAATTTTCTAAGGCGTGGTGTATTCTCCTGGAAATGCCCAAGTGGAAAAACAAACAATTACAGAGTTTGCTGCTGATATTGAAAGACCTGGCAAAATACGAGGAAAAATTTGCTATTTACCTGATTGAACTTGCTGTTAAAAATGACTGGCAAGGTGTAGTTTACCCGGATACGAATGCAAAATACGAACAATGGAAACAAACCAATTCACAAGATGGAAACAAAACGGTTAACAACAGAACCAGAGAGACTAAAAGCGTTGCTCCCGAAACTTGCCAACCTGAAAGAAATTACAAAGAACGTTTTTGACCTTTCCGACGAGAATGAATACAATCTTCACGCAAAGATTGTAAAACGGATTGGAGATACCCTTATGGCCAAAGAGTTCAGGAGATTTGAAGTGGACGAATACAATCGAAAGGTGCTTCGGTTTCTGTTGTTGTATTTTAACCATTGCAAAGAAGCCGAAGAGATATTCCCGGAAGAAAACTACAAAATACACAAACATATTATGCTTGTAGGCAATGTCGGAGTTGGAAAAACCATGTTAATGCAGGTATTTGCTCATTACCTTCGGGTAACGGACAACATCAATGCTTTTTACAATGTTTCTGTAACCGAAATGATTAATTATTACAAAGTTCACAATCACCTTGACAAATATACTTTCAATGAACAATCCGGCAAAAGCAGGTTCAATGGAAATCCTGTAAATCTCTGCCTAAACGATGTTGGATTAAACACACATCTGCATTTTGGGGTAGACACAAAAATTTTGGTTGATGATTTCCTTTATTCACGCTACGAACTTTACATGAACCATCATAAAATGGCTCATTTAACAACAAACTTTGGTGTTACAGAACTAAAAAAGGCTTTTGATTACAGGCTGACAGATCGTTTTAAAGCATACAATATCATTGATATGGATGGGGAAAGCCGCAGGAGATAATAGTAAAATATGTTTGTAACAAACTTCCTAAACACAAACACAATGGAAAAGCAATTTGAAGTAAAAACGTACGGGTTTAACGAACTGGCACAACTCTATTTTCCGCATATTTCAAAATCCTCAGCCTCGCGTATGTTCAGCCATTGGATAAATTCCTGTCCACAGTTAATTGAAAAGCTGGAAGAAACCAACTGGAAAAAGCGATCAAAGTATTTTACTCCTAAGCAGGTAAAGGTATTGGTGGGGCATTTTGATCCGCCATATTGATTATTTTTTTTATAACTCATTTTTTGAAATAATAATAGAAGAACTATATGTATGTCAAAAATTTATCAAGCTCATTTAAATCAATCATATAGGATGTTTTCGTTCGCATATATGCCTTTAATTTCATGTAATATTTATTTTCATCAATTTTGGGTGGGCTTTTATATTTGGGGGACAAAGCTGGAGGCTTTTCAATATAATAGGCACTGTCAAGTTGTGATTGTGAAAGGTACTTAATTCCAACCATATCAGCACCCTCAAGAAGTGCATTTTCAAGGTTTGCCATATAGAAATCAGCTCCCTCCATTTCTGTATTGGTAAATTTGGCAAACTGAAAAGAGGATTCAAAAAAAGATACATTAAACAAACTGGCATTCGAAAAATCAGCTCTATCAAGAATGCATTTAGCCAAGCGAGTATGAATGAGACGGGCTCCTATAAATTTAGCATGTTCTCCGCTCGAAGCTAAAAAATCACATCCTTCCAGACAGGAATTACTAAAGTCAGTTCCCCAAAAGTTAGAATCTCGAAAGTCAACACTCAATAAATAGATATTCCTTAGTAAGCCGTTTGAAATTTTCAAATTTTTAAAATTAGCATTTCCTAAATTGATTATAGGAGGCAAACCATTTTGAATTAATTTAGATTCAGCAAGAAAATTTAACACATTTGCCTTTCGCTCTCCATTCAAACGATGTAGAACAGTTAAAGTCCTGGTTCTTGCTACATCTCTTTCTACCGAATTCATTGGAGATTCCTTTAGTTGAAAATTTAATAGCAAATCAGACATTCTGTCGAAATAATCATTCAGAGCAGTTTCCTGATTCAGGTTTTCAGCATTTAATCTATCTTTTTCAGCTTTTTCTTTTGACAGTTTAATTTCGTGTCTTTTCTCCGAACGGTTCAAAAGGTAACCTCCGATTACTAAAGCCAAAGGAATAATCAGCAACTCAAGCCAGTCCCATAAAGTTTTTGCTGGTTGAATGGTTTGGTTTGGAACAGTTTGTATAATCGACCCTCTAAATCCGGTCCAATTCGAATGATATCCATGTTTAATAGCAATGTATAAAAGGATAATAAAAATAAAGAACGATAAGCTATATAGAAACCATTTTCGAATAATAAAATTCCAAAATGCATTAAACAATCTTTTCATAACTCATTTAAAATTAATATATTTCCTTGCACTGCAAATTAAACGCCGATATATAAATATACCGATTAATCAGATTTAAGTCAATACTTTGTACTGCTAATTATAATGTACTAACTCTCATTTACAAAGCGTGAACCAATTCATATTATTAATTTAACGAATGTCGTTTGCTCCGGGCTAAATGCCAAAAGTTGGAAGCACAAAATACGAAGTGTTCTTTCGATTTACGCTTCAACGTTTCACGTATCGTCAATGTTTTACTCTAGGAGCTTGACAGAAATTAACGATGAATTTGATTAAATAAATGGAAAATATCCATCAAATATTAAGTGACTATTCTTATCAAATATATGATAGATATGTTATTCTAAACTATTTACTTCCTCTCCAAATCCTTTGTTCTTGGCCATAATCCTCATGGGGTTACCCCTTTTTTATAACGGGAACCTTTTATTCTCTCAATAATTGAATATGAATCAAACTTGTTATCTCTTAAAAATGCTCCGACTGGCTTTATTACAGATTTATCATTAAGATGCTTATTCAATAGAGCAGGATCCAGGTTATATCCATTTATTTTTTTATCATCGTAATAATCCATTACTGATGTTATTTCCATAAGTGGAACATCTTGGTTCAACCATCGCCTTGAGGCTCTCATCGATAAAATGAGAGGCTGGTTTTTGAATGAACATTCGGAAAATATTCCTTTGGCAGGAAGTGTTAATATCGAGAAACCTTCGTACAGTTCTTTATCCTTATATGATAGCTTCCATGAGTCATAAACTCCTGCCAGTGCAAAAGGTCTTTCATCAGTAAAAAATAAAACCGTTCTATCTTCGTCCGCGAGAATGAAGTAATCGACTGGAATAATACACCTGGTTTCTCTGACAGGCTTTCGGAAAGCTGGAACATTTATAATTCGCTTCTTCAGTTTATGTGGTTCTGTAAGTGAGGTACCATCTCCATCAACTGGGGCTTCAAAGTATTTTTTATTGGAACTTGTCCAGAATGGTATTAATCCATAATGAAGGGAAACGAGTTTATGTTTATTGTTTGAACAGATAACCAACGATTTCTCCTCGGGGAAAAGGCTAAAGTTCTTCGTTTGTTCTTCTACGGTTGGGGATTGAACCTCAAACTTGCTTTCTAAATTGTCTCTATCCGAAACTTGTCCGATGATTATCATATAATCAAAATTGTTTCTGATAATATAGAAGTTTTTTGAATAGGAAAAAACTTGTTAGCAATCTCATTTAAAAACAAGACTGATTCACTTTGATGATTATTAAAATATATATACAGGAAGGTATTTGAAATGATTTTTGAGTTTTGTAGATTGCGGGAAATAAAACATTTAGATCCCATGAATGAATATCAATTTGTACACCCATATTGGAAGTATAGGTGTAGTTTTATTGCACATATATTTAGTTGCGTTTCATGTTAAGAAAGATAGTGCAACAAATGCCAGCGCACGTTTGGCACATTTGCAAGCTCCAACATACAGGCTGATGCTTCAGCTTGCAAAAGAGCCAAATTTTTACCAACACACAGATAAATGAAATGAATGCATTAATATTATTTGCAGTACAAAAGATAGCTGCGTACGGAATAAATAAAGGATTAGATAAGCTATTTACTGATAGAGAAGATTTTAGTAATCGATTGTTTAAAATCATATCGTTAACAGTAGATGAATATCAAAAAATGTATCCAATACCTGACCAAGGAAAGAAATTTGCTTTTTTTAAATCTCAAATATTAATTGAAGAATTTTTAAAGTATAGACTTTTTTCTAAGAAAGGTTTTAAACTTGATTTCAATACTATTCAAAATGCTTTAGAACAAAACCCCAATATATCTAAGCCGACCGAACAAGAGCTTAATTGTTTCTTCCAGATTTTTGACAAATATGTAAGCGAAGATGAGAAACTTAGAACT
>JAHEEB010000002.1:10074-18256 GCA_024640925.1 Bacteroidota bacterium
AACTCTCGAAATTGAGGCATTCCACAAAGAAGCTATCTTTGAAATATTTGATAAGGTCGAAAGAATTTTAAATTTACTTGAAGTACAATTAGTTGAAGTAATACCATTACTTGAATACGAGTATCAAGCCGAAATAAATAGCTATATTGAAGAAATTAAAGAACTTAAACCAAATACTGCATTAAAACACTTAAATGATTTAGAAGGAAGAGTTAATCTAAATTCTATGCTTGTTTCAGAAAAAATACAAGCCTCATTAAAATATTTTAAAGGGATTTGTTTTGAAGCACTTGGTTTATCTAATGAAGCTTATGAGAATTATATTAATGCTTACAAACTTGCACCTGAAAGCAAACAATATTTAGATAAAGCTTGTATCTCATATTACTTCCTTGGTGACGACAAATATAGTGGCTTAAAAACAAGAATAGAAAGTCAAGATGGTTATAATGTATTTTGTTGGGCTATTGATACTATTGAATCTGAAAATCCATTAGAATTTATTAAAAACTCCGTTAGCAAGATTGTACTTGATAAAAATCACTATAAAAGAATTGTATTTAATAGCAATTTGAAGAATAATAAAGTTGACATTATTAAATTAATAGAAGTGTTAGAAGTGTCAAAAATTTCAAGCGAATTTCCAGATTCTATCAATTATGACAATTTACACCATTGGGTTTTCATCCTAAATACACTATCAATTCAATTTTTTACAAGCTGCGAAATCCCTTTTTGGGGTTATCTTGAAAAAAATGAAAAAAGCATTCAGTTCTTAGAACTTTCCAGGTTATTGTCAAAGGCTATTAAAGAAAGCGAATTAGATAAAGGGTATAATGTAATCGTTTTTAATTATTACTGGCTTCAGAGCGAAATCGATATTCAGGAAAAGACACTTCATAACCTTAAGGATGCCTATGGGTCTCTTAAGGAAGTGGATGCCTTCCGTACAATGTTAATAGCAAATGCGATTCAAAAACACGAAAATATTAAGAATGCATTTAAAATAATTGATGAGTTTCAAGGTGAATTAGATGAAAATATTATTTCACTTAAAACTTTTTGCCAATTAGACAATCCTCAAACAGAAGATACGGTTCTTGAATATTTCTCATACATAAAATATATAAATGAGCTTAATGCACAGAATATTTGTAGTTATTTAATACCAATAATTAAATCCAATATAATAGAAAAGAAAAAACTTTCTGAACTAATAATGAAAATTAACTTTTCGAAAGTATCATATCAAGAATTATTGTTGCTCTTAATAGATACTTTGTATTTAAAAGAATTACCAATCAAACTTGAACTTGTAAATAATATTAAGGAAAAGCTTTTAAGTGATTCCAAATTATTTTTCTTTATTTCTCTTCTATATTTCGAAAATAAATTCTTTGTTGAGTGTATCAAATTTCAAGAAACCTATGTGGTTGAGGAGAAAGAGTCCAGAGATTTATTCCTCTATATAAGGGCATTAGACTCCATTAAAAATACCAGCCAACTTAAACTTCTTCGTCTATTAAAAAAATGGAGAACATCTTTCACTTTTAATGATTATCTATTAAGGATAGAAATTGAGCTACAACAAATATTAAAAGACTGGCAAGAAATAGAGTTGATAACTGAATATGGTTTGTCTCAGTTACCCAATGACGAGCCTTTTTATACATTATATATTATTTCTTTAGCTATAAATGGTAAAATTAGTGATTTGGGTAAAGAGATAAATAAAATTGAACACTTTAACTTTGTTTCAACTGAAAATGCTTTAAGGATTGCTAGTATCTTGGTGCAATCTAACTATTTAGAGGCAGGTTTAGAAATAATTTACAAAAAAGCTGTAAATAGAGATGATAGTCTAGCACGCATGAACTATTTTTCTTTAACAGTCAATTTTCCACCAGAGTATTTCAAGGATTTAAGTGAAGTTTTTGATGATTGTTATGTGAAATTCGAAATTGATGGCGAGGTAGAAATAATTCATGTTAATTCTAAAACCAAAACATTACCTATTGTGCAAAAATCAATGGGAAAATCTGTATTAGAGACTTTTACTATTGAAAATAATCTATCTCGTAAATTTAAACATGTTCGAATTTTAAGAGTTATGAATAAATATCTTGCACTTAGTGATGATATCCTAACAGAAGCAAATAGTTCTTTTTCAAACCTGCCAGTTGAATCAATAAAATTTGAATCAACAGATATAAAGAGCTTTGAAAAGGCTTTGATTGAAAATTTTGGTGCCGCAGAAGAAGAAAGGAGAAAACATACAGAAAAAAATTTTAAAGAGTATCATAATTATAATCTTTCATTAACTGAATTGACTAATGCAAATTTTGGTAGCTCATATATAGATGCATACTATCACCTAGTTTCTAATCAAAGTGAAGGTTTTTTCATTAAACCATTAAAGTATTTTAACAAGTCTATTGGTTTCGAAAGTAAAAAACTTATAATTGATTTTAGTAGCGGATTATTGTTTTATGAACTATCTGAAAAACTTGGAATTTCATTTAATAAGTTTTTAGTATCAGGGAATATTTATTCCATAATAGAAAATCTTATCTCTAAAACTGAAGCTCAAAGGAATTCAAAAATGTCTGTGAACTTTTATAACAATAAAATTATCCCACATTTTTATCCTGAGAACTTTCATGATAACAGAATTGTATTTTTACAAAAATTGAAAAAATGGTTTCAAAAGATAGCAGATTCTGCGATACCAGAAGAGAAGCTAGAGTTAATAAGACCACTATATTCTGATGGTAAAATGACTAATACTTTAGAATATATTGTTGATAATGCTTTTCTTGCTCAAAGAGAAAATCATATTTTCATTACCGATGATATCGGTTATGAAAAGATGTTAAAAATAAATAACTGGTCTACTACTGAAAAATTCTTACTTTCTAGCTTTCCAGATAAAAAGAATGAAATCTTAGAGGTTCTTCTTTCGTATAGATATGTTGGTTTAACTGTTAATTCTGAATTATTGTATACGTCATATATCAATCAAAACAAAGAAGGATATAGTCATATCTACAATTACGCCCTAAGGAATTTATCCTTACCAGTGAATTTTAATTCATTTAATATTTTTATTGTAGTTGATTTTTTAAAGAAACTTGCATTAAATCCAACATTAACAAATAAAAAGTATAAATATGATGCAACAAATGTATTAGCCATGTTGATTTCAAGCTTTCCAAATCTATCGTTTAGTTTTACTTTAAAAACGAGGATAGAACAACAATTTCATTTAATGGGGGATTATTTAAATTTGACTTTAACTGCTCTTTTAGATGCACTTAGGATAAATACCCCAATATAGAGCCATGCACATTAAGCAAATCCACATATCCGCCCTACATCCAAATTTGCTTAAAAAGCATGCCCCAACGCACAGCTTGAAAGTAAGAATAAAGCACGGAAAATAAATGAGTAGATGGTACATTAAACAATGGGGAATAGCGTTGGTGCGAATTTGTGAGAAACTACTTTTTGATACCAATCCTCAGCCTCGCGTATGTACAGCCATTGGATAAAATCCTGTCCGCAGTTAATTGAAAAGCTGGAAGAAACCAATTGGAAAAAACATTCGAAGTATTTTACCCACAAACAGGTAAAGGTGCTAGTAGGGCATTTTGTTTCGTCGTTTGAGATTGTTTAATAATTTTATATACTAAAATATAATAACATATTGACAGATACTTGGAAAGTATGTATATTGTAAAAAAACAATCCAAAAACCCAAATAATTGAACTAAGAAAAAATTATCCACTTTTCTAAACAGCAGAATTTTATGTTTACGGACGTAAGATAAGTCAATCAAAATAAGTTGGCCACCATTATGACAAAATTTTAAAAAAAGCATGAAAAAACGATATAAATATGATGAAGGAATTGTTCATTTATTAGATGGTTCAAAGATTACAATTACATCAAAAGATTTGGAAGACGAAGGAATAAGAGTTAAGTATAAAAGCGAGAAAATTCTAGATAGTACTGGTGAAATTATCCTTTATATCAGAAGTCGTGGAATTAGTTCTCATTATTATTCAAGAGGTTCTTCTAGAAAAAATATTAGAGATGTAAAGTATTTTAATAATAAGCACAAAGAGAAAATTGATATTCTTTTCAAATTTCTGAATGCAAGAGATAGAGTTAGAATATGTAGTTATTATTTTGAGAATGGGAAACCGATACTTGATACTATTTTTTCATTTAAAGATTACTATTTTTCAAAGGAAGTAAAACAATCAATAAATAAAAAAAACTACTTTGTTGCAGATATTTTTGGGATAAGTAAATCTCTAAATTATACACATAAAGAACCAAATATTGTAATAGAAACAGTAGATACTCATTTTCCTGATTTTAAAACATTTAATTATTTCAGAAATCTAACTAGAGAAATGCCATTAATAATTCTTTTCTATTATTTAGAGTTTGAACCCAAGATAAATTGTATGTATAATAATCAAGGAGAATCAAATAATGGAAAACTAAGAATAAGTCATTATATTCAAGATGGTTCTTTTTGGGTTGGAGATGAAAGAATTGAGGAAAAAGACTACTCATTTATTAAAACATATAAAACAGAAATTGATTTTAATAATGATGAAAATTATTATGATGCCATTGATGAGCTAGAATTAAAAAGATTGAGAAAATAGCAGCAGCCAATTAAGTTGTTGGAGAATTTCTCACGCCATAAGAGCTGCATATATGGCGATTCATCAGCGATAAAATAGAATAATAAATAAGTTGAAATTTATAATAATCTGTTGGCAGATGACAGGTGGCGGATAATGATGAGAGACAATAAATAAATGACTAAAACAGACATTGACTATAGTAAACAAGTTTAAAAGTCAATCGCCTATATATTAAGAAATTTTATCGCATTGTACACTTCGAAACACCTCGAAAATATTCGTCGTTTTATTTTATGGTCAACAATTTACGACTTACTCATTTACTTTCCAATATGAGCCTGTAAATATTTTACAAATTATCGTTATCGTCCAAATGACAACATCCTTTTAGCCCAATTTCAAACACTTTAAACTACAACAATTCATTTTCCCCATCTAACTCCCTTTCATAGACTCCACCTTCCCCACCTTCCTTATCCTTGCTTCATAATATTGAAAGCAAGAAATGAAACGCTGGGTTAAAATTGGTATTGCGGGAGGATTAGCGCTTGGAGCTATCAAGCTTTTCAAGATGAAGACGATTTCGGAAAAGGTTGTTAGTAACCTTTCCAATCCGAGGGTTCATAAAGTCGATTTAAAAGGAATAGCTTTCCGCACCGAAATTCAAATCCAGAACCCCACCAAAAACAGCATGAATATAACCAAACCGGTTGTAACCATAACCACAAACGGAAAATACATTACCAGTACCAGTCCTTCCCAGAAAACATTCACCATACAACCACTTACAACAACCGCAATCGATACAATAGAAATAATAATCGGATGGACAACCCTTGCCGGTTATGTGACCGGCGTTGTTGGCAAAATTCCTTCAATACTGGCCTCATTTAAAAACAAAGACCTGAAAAGCATTGCTGCCAGCCTGGCCATCCCGATGGAGATGAAATTCTCCCTATATGCCAATGGCATTTTCTATGAGTCTGACGCTGAAAAAATCATGTAATGAGCAACCGAATCAACATACAGGATATAACCTCCGGTTACCGGACAATACAAGACGGAAGCCGTTATAATCCCTATTTCTCATTGCCCGATGACAGTGACCGGATCATCATTGAGGATGGCGAAGTGGAAGAGACCGTTGACCTGATGAAAAAAGTGGTCTGGAAGTATTTGAACGACACAAAGGAGATTTCCAGGCACCTGAAAGGTTCAACCCTTGAAACAACGTGCCGGAATACCTGGGAGTTTTTATACAACCATATCCAGTATAAACTCGATAAGAAAGGACTGGAACAATTACGCCGTCCATGCCGAAGCTGGGCAGAAAGAACCACCGGTATCGACTGCGATTGCTTCTCCATTTTTGTTTCGAGCATCCTCACGAACCTTAAAATACCGCACAAGTTCAGGATTGCCAAATACAACCAGGATGCCTATCAGCATGTGTATGTGATCGTCCCGAAACCGGGCAAAGCAGGCTACTACACGATAGATTGTGTACTCAGCCGGTTCAACTATGAAAAACCTTTTACAAAACAAAAAGACTTTACTATGAGCCTCAATGGAATAAACGTAGCCGTACTTTCCGGCACTTCAACCGATGTAATGGATTTGATATCCGGTTTCGATTCCCTTTATGGATTGGGAGCCGGTGAGGAAAACGACCAGGCCATCTATGAACACCTGGTAAAAACCCGTAACCTGGTCGCCGAAAAACCACACCTGATCGATCATGTCGAATATTCCCCGGCATTCCTAAAAATGCTCGATTATGCCATTGAAAACTGGAACACACCCAACCGCGACAAAGCCCTGGAAATCCTGGCCAAAAACGAAGATAACCTGAATAACCTGAACGGAACAGACAGCCTGTACCCCGATGACCAGGATGAACTGAATGCGGATTTGGGAAAGCTGTTTAACAAAAAGAAAACAACTGCTAAGAAAGGGTTTTTCAAGAAAGTTGGTGAAGCGGTAAAGAAAGGCGGCAAGGCATTTATTAAGTACAACCCGGTTACAATTTCTGCACGGAGCGGCTTTCTCGTTGCCATGAAACTCAACATCAAAAAAATGGCCTCCAAACTGAAATGGGGCTATGCTACGAAAGAACAGGCCGCAGCAAAAAAAATATCCACCCAGGAATGGGAGAAATCGAAAAAAGCCCTGGCCAAGGTAGAAGATTTATTTGCCAACAAACTACAGGGGAATAAAAACGCCCTGAAGAAAGCCATCTTAAATGGCAGGGCTGGAGGACTAAACGGAACGGAAGACAATTCATTTGAGGGCTTGGGTGTAGTCGCAGCTGCCACACTGGCGGCTGCCGTTCCGGTTATTGCCAGCACACTCAAAATACTGGTCGATTCAGGACTGATGAGCAAGGAAGAAGCTGCTAACCTCGAAGCAGAGGTAAATGCCAAAGCAAGCGAGGCAGCCACAGTGGCGAGTGATCCCGATATACAAAACAGTAGCAGCGAAACCGCAATTACCGATGAAGGGACACCAACCAGCGATTCCGGTTCAGAAGGAGGCATACTGGCAATGGTAAAAAAGAAACCCCTTCTTTTTGCCGGGGGTGCAGTTGTCGGCCTTTGGGGATTATCAAAGATGCTGTCAAAAAAGAAAACAACCCACAGCGAACTAAGCGGCACAACCCGAAAAAGGAAAACCAGGGGGAAATCACGAGGCAAAGGCCGTTCCGGGAAAGGAAAGAAAAAACTCAAAGCAATCACCCTCACCTAGAAATAAAAACAAAAGAAACGTAACACATAAAAATCAAATCGTATGGCACAGAATTTAAAAGCAAAGCTAAATGCCAAAACCATAATGGAAGAAATAAAAACCCCCGGGTTGATTATCCTCGGAATGGTTGGTGGCAATATGGCAGGAAAGCTCATCAACAAGGTTGTAAAGGTGGACGAAACCTCCACAACTTTCTCTGTCAAGGCAATGGTAAAACCAATTGTACAGATTACTGCCGGTGTCGGCGGGGCTTTATTGCTGAAAGACAAAAACCTCAAACTCATTGCTTCCGGGGTGGCAGCCAGTGGTATCGCTTCCACAGTCAAAGTATTCCTGAAGAAAGACATCCTCCAGGGACTGACAAATTTTGCCGGATTAGGCGATTCCGTGAACCAAATCTTTCGTGAACCAATCAACCTGTCCATTGAACCTTACAACCCTGATTTGCCCCGTTTAAATTCAAATGTTGCCTCCCTGCCGGTTGAAACCGAATTTTCAGGGGCAGAACTGGGCGAATATACCGAAATCAAGGAAGTACAAATCCTCTGATGCCTAACTAACAGGACAAAACAACATAAAACAGAACTTAAATAACAAAAAATAAAAAACCATGATCACATTAGGAGAAATCACCACCAGCGACCTCGATTTGATGGGCGCAATGACAGACGATGAACTGCTGGGCGCAATCGAACGTGCCACACCGCAGGAAAAGAAAGCTTTTGTAAAAAAAGTAAGGTCACCACGTCCGGCAAGCGGAAGGTCAGACTCA
>JAHEEB010000883.1 GCA_024640925.1 Bacteroidota bacterium
TATGGCACGTTAAATGATAATGGGTATTATATGTGGAATGCAGGCAATTTATACAATGAATGGACAAATGGTGCTAAAGATGTTACGTTTATTGATTCTCTGATTCAATTCATAATAAAAAATTATTCCATAGATAATAAAAGGATTTATATAACAGGTCATTCAAATGGTTCAATGATGGCATACCGGCTGGCAGCTGAACTTTCTGATAAAATTGCCGCCGTTGCCTGTGTATCTGGCCCGATGGTAGATAACGAATCAATACCAAAAAATCCTGTTCCGATAATGCATGTTCATGGCGATGCAGATATGGCCGTTCCTCATACGGGTACAACTGAATTTGGTTTCCAATTACCTGCAATCGATGAAGTAATTAAGAAATGGCTTGAATGGAATCATTGTCCTGCAATACCTACAATTTTAAAATACGATTCGAGTGTAACTGCACTCAAATGGCAAGGAGAAGCAGAGGTGAGGTTATATTTATTGCACGCCCAGGGACACGATTGGCCCAGTATAGAGCGTGGCGGATGGCCTGCAACCGAATATATATGGGGATTCTTTAAGGAGAATTCAAAGAAATAGGCTGTTTTTAAAAGAGTTATTCGTTGTTTGTAGAGAAAAGCCAGACTGAGCGATCAATTTGTTTGCGTATTCTTTGTAATTCATTTAATGCGGAGTCTTTATCCACAAATTTTCCGAGACAAACACGGTATGAATCTTTTATCTCCAAAACCTCAGACGAGAATCCATCTTCCACCAGTTCATCATTCAGTTTATCAGCATTCTCAAAAGAACTAAAACTTCCGGCTACTAAAAAATAAGTATAAACATTCGCTGGTCTTGTTTCTGGCTCAATTTCTTTATTATTGGAGTAAGAAAGAGCATTTTTAACAGAGGTGTAATTTTCCAGTTCTTTATCAATAGCTATCGATAATGAATCGGATTTTAGAGTTCCACCGATAATAACCATTTCATTATCTCCTGAGTTGCCAATATTAAAAAGGTTTAGATGGAATTTTGAGGCAAAAAACATGGTAATGGTCATTAGAATGCAAATTACTATAACCCCGACAATAACATACATTAAAGTGTTACTTCGTTTCCTGATAAAAATTTCAGCCTCTTTTATCAGCTTATTCTCTTTAATAATTGGTTCCTTTTTTTCAAAGGGAAAAGACTCCAGTCCAAATGAATCAGCAAGATAATTCTCATCGCTGAATGCAGTAAAAGTTAATTCTCCATCAACCTTTTTTCTAAATACTCCTACACCTGAAATTACAGTATCCTGGTTGTTTTTGAGCTTAGTTTTTATTTCAGTGATATATTCTTCAATAATTTTTCTGGCTTTCTCTGGCTCTATATTGAGCTGTTCCACAAGGTGATTTTCCAGAACTTCCCCACCCCTGATATAATCGCTTCTGAACCAGACTTTCTTACCGGGCGGAATCATATGTTTCTGTTCATTATCGTAATGAGCAGGCAGATACGAAGTTTCAATCCCCCCAAAATCAGGAAGGATGATACATTCGTGAACCATTATGAGCTCCTTTATATAAGGTGATAAATCCACAGAAAATTCTTTATGCGAAAGTAATGCTTGCGCAAGAATATATGTTTTATATATATATCTTTTTTTTAACAGGATTACAATTGTAAAAATTAATCCATCTCGAAATCTAACCATATAACATTGAAATGATACTCTTTTTCTACCTTGAACAGGGAGTTCTTTCATTCATAAAATTTCTTAAGCTTAATGCGATTCATGTTTTCTTCCATCTATTTTCATTATTTTAGCAAGAAAAAAACTGATGCAAATTCAAATGGTAGATCTGTATGGTCAGTATTTAAAACTCAAAACAGATATTGACAATGCAATGGCCCAGGTTATTTCAAGTTCGGCTTTTATCAATGGATTTCAGGTTAAACAATTTAAATCAGACTTAGAGAAATATTTATCGTGCAAACATGTTATTCCTGTTGCAAATGGGACAGATGCCCTGCAAATTGCCCTTATGTCGCTCGGATTAAAGTATGTAGATGAAGTAATTGTTCCTGATTTTACATTTATTGCAACCGCCGAAGTTATTGCATTGTTGGGTCTTAAGCCTGTTTTTGTTGATGTTGATACAAACACTTTTATTATTGATCCTGAAAAAATAAGAAAAGCAATAACCCCAAAGACGAAGGTTATTATTCCTGTTCACCTATACGGACAAACTGCTGATATGGCTGCTATTATGACAATAGCCAACGAGCACTCCTTGTTTGTTATAGAAGATAATGCTCAGGCAATTGGAGCAAAGGTTAATTTCAATAATAAACAGGTTAAAGCCGGAACAATTGGCCATATTGGTTGCACAAGCTTTTTCCCCTCAAAAAATCTTGGATGTTATGGCGATGGTGGTGCAATTTTTACAAATGACGACAAGCTGGGAGAAGATTTAGCCTGCATTTCCAATCATGGGGCAAAAGTTAAATATTACCACGATATGGTAGGTGTAAATTCCCGTCTTGATACTATACAGGCAGCTATACTTCAGGTTAAACTCAAGCACCTCGATGAGTTTTGTAATGCTCGTAAAACAGCAGCAAATACATACGATAAACTTTTAGGAGAGCTTAAGCAAGTCCAAATCCCTTTTAGGGCTTCATATTCTGACCATGTTTTTCATCAATACACATTAAAAGTTGAAAAGAGAGATGAATTAAAAGAATTTTTGGCAGAAAAAGGTATACCATCGATGGTGTATTATCCTGTTGGTATGCATAATCAGAATG
>JAHEEB010000884.1 GCA_024640925.1 Bacteroidota bacterium
CGATTTGCATAATAACACTATCTATAGAGTCGTTCTTTTCGGTTTCAGTCATCTTATCGGTAACCTTACTTAAAACCTTACTGGTAACTTCATCGATGCTGATAAGGAATGTGACTGTAAGTTCAGGATTAGGTAACTCATCGGAACGTTTCATCGCCCAGAAACCGTCTTTAATATAATCGTGTTCAGGTGCAGAATGACTTTGAATCTGATCAAGTCCGCAGTGGTGGTTGGTAAAGAGCAGCCCTTCCGCTGATACTATTTCGCCGGTACAACCGTTGCCAAAAATAACAATGGCATCCTTCAGACTGGAATTGTTGATGCTGTAAATTTGTTCAGGCGTAAGCTGTAAACCCTTTTCCTTCATAGTTCCGTAATTGAGCTGCTGAATAAGGGGAAGAAGCCACATACCCTCGTCAGCCCTCAGAATGCTGTTATATAAATTAAGTACTAAAACCAGATAAATAATCCTCTGTTTCATAAATTTCTTATGTTTTGATTTTAAGACATTAAGGTATTAAAAAAATAGTATATGCGTTTTAATACTTTATTTTAAACTGAGAACAATTCGAAAAAAATAAATAATGTCAGGATTTACTTGAATTCATTTTATCGTTTTGTATATTGGCCGTATCAAAAAGCCACACAAATCCGATGAAAATTGTTTATAAAGAAATTAAGAGAAAAAAAATTGTTTCCACATTATTGATTGTCGCATTATTTTTCGCTCTTGATCTTGCTTTTACTTACCTATATTTCTATTTCAATATTAATTTCAACGGGCAATTTCAAAAATACCACTGGTTTCGAAAATTATTTTCATTCAGCGATTTTATAATTAAGTTTTTTTTATTGTTCTTGCTTTTTGTAAACATGACATATAAATCTTTCTTCGATTTTAAGTCTGGCAAACTAAAATTTGCCCTTTTCATGGTTATTTCCATAATTATATCGATACATGCTGCAAGCCGGTTAAATTGTATAGATGAGTTTTATTTTTATTCAAAAACCTTGGTAACCAGACCTTTCAGCAATCGCTCTCAACCAGATCAGTTGCTTTCTCACAAAGGAATACCCAATTCACAATCGGCGGATTGCTATTATATTGGCGATAGTATTCATGGATGTACTCCAATATTTTTCGATTCTCTTGGTTATCGTACTGTTCCAGATTCTTTAAAATTAAAAAATGAAAAACTTGATTTATACCTGGGCTGTTCTTTTACTTTTGGTGATTACATAATGGCAGAAGACAGCTATCCATATTTAACTTCGAAATTGCTTAAAAATAATTACATTAATGCAGGATGTGGAGCATATGGGCTGGGACAAATGAAGTTACTTATTGATAGTCTGGTTGGAAAATACCCTTTCAATTATGTGTTTATTCAGTTGTCTCCCTGGTTATCTGAAAGATCGATATCATTCAATGGTCCTGTTGATTATGGATATAGATCATTTCCATATTTTTCCGATTATGGAAAAAGTTTTAAACTCAATCCTCCATCCTATTCGACTTATGCTTATTCGAGAAAGAACTGGAGAGAAACCCCTCCATCATATTCCGAAAAAATTCAGTTTTTTCTGACAGACGGCTTAAAAATTGAAATACATGACTATTATTGCTATTGGCTCTCCAGGTTGAAAGCTAAAGCAGGCATAATTCCAGAACCTACCAGAAGAAAAGAAAGTCTGGAAAAATATTTCTATAGTTATGCTATTAATAAATGTAAGAAAAATAATTCCACCCCAATAATTCTAAAGCTTAAATACCCAAAGGATGAGTGCAGGGAATTATTGGATTATTTAAGTACTATGGCCAAGATTATTGATTTGGATGCTGACTTGGATAAAAAAGTAACAGAAACCAACTGTTCATACGAGACATTATTTTCGATATATTATGTGAATGGGAACGACTCCATAATCTATGATCACCATCCCAACGAGCTTGCGAATAAATTATTTTCAAAAAGAATTTATGCTGAATTAAAAGATATTAAACAGGATTGAAAATCAGAATTCTTGGTCTTAAAAAATTAAGTATCTTTGCAACAGTTTACAACTATTTTTATTTGAGTTATTTAACAAAAAACAATCTCTTGAATTTTAGCAATTTTGGCTTCGATACTCAACTGATGGAAGGTATTGAAGCATTAGGTTTTGAAACACCAACAGAAATACAGGCACAATCCATCCCGATTATTCTAAAAGGAAATGATTTACTAGCTTCGGCACAAACCGGAACTGGAAAGACTGCAGCCTTTCTGCTACCAATAATTCAGAAAATAATTGAGATGAAATCGCAGGCGCATGGATATATAAAAGCGCTTATTATTGTTCCTACCCGTGAACTGGCGATTCAGATCGACCAAATGATGGAAGGAATATCTTATTTTACTCCGGTTAGTTCTATTGCAGTATATGGAGGAAACGATGGCGCCTTGTTTGAACGCGAAAAACAGGCTCTTTCCAGCGGAGCCGATGTGGTAATAAGTACACCAGGCAGATTGAAAATGCATTTTGGCATGGATCACATAAAAGTGGAGAAATTACAGTTTCTGGTTTTAGATGAAGCTGACCGAATGCTCGATATGGGTTTTTACGACGATATAGTAAAAATTTTATCGTTTTTACCTGATAAAAGGCAAAACCTGATGTTTTCGGCTACCATGCCCAAGAAAATCAGGGAACTTGCACTTAAAACACTTCACCATCCTTCTGAGATTAATATTGGTTTATCAAAACCTGCTGAAAATATAAAGCAGGAGGCCTTTGTTGTT
>JAHEEB010000885.1 GCA_024640925.1 Bacteroidota bacterium
TTACCTAAAACAGATAACAAAAAATTCTGGATTGACTGTATTAATGGGCTAAGTGATATTAACCCCAGATCAAAGCCTGTTGAATATAGTATATGTTGTAAAAATAATTCGGAAAAAAGAATATTCTTGTCATTTGGAATTTTTAGTGAGAACCTTTTTGCATTTTATGTTTCTGAAAAAACAAGCAATGCTCAAATGATTATTGGCCAGGGAAGTGATAAACAGCATCAAAAAGACGAAGAATATTACAAACAAATTGTTACAGCTGCTAATGTAGCTATTGTGAAATTCGATACCAATTTATTTATAACCGATTTCAGTGGAAATTCAGAGAAGATTTTCGGTTTTAAGAAAGAAGAGGTGATCGGAAGAAAACTTGAAGATACTATTGTTCCAAGAATTGAGAGCACAGGAAGAGACTTAGGTAAGGTTATCAATGACCTGGTATACAATACCAAATCGTTTGAATACAACATCAATGAGAACATAACAAAAGAAGGCGGACGATTATGGATGCAATGGTACAACAGCGAAATCAGGGATTCTGAAAACCAATTAACCGGTATTCTTTCCATTGGGATTAACATTACAGATCGTATTCATGCCGAGGCTGCTCTCAGGGAAAGCGAAGAAAGGTTTAAACTGTTATCAAACCTCACATTTGAAGGAATCTTAATCCACGACAATGGAACTATTCTCGATTTTAATCTTTCATTCGAACGACAAATCGGATATAGCCGCGAAGAGCTAATAGGAGAAAACCTTTTTGAGAAATTAATACCAAAAAGATCTCGCAAAACAATGTTGGAAAATATCAATAATGATATAACTCAGTATGAGGCAGAAGCTATTCATAAAAATGGTTCAATAATTCCAATTTCCATTGAGGCAACAAGCACAAAAATTGGTGATAAACTGGTTCGTGTAGCAGCCATCAGAAACATCAGCGATTTAAAAAGAACAATAACAGAACTCGATAATTATAAAATTCATCTTGAAGATTTGGTAGCAAAGAGAACAGAAGAAATCAAAATTCAATCGAAAGAATTAAAAAAACAAAATGAAATTCTTCAGTTCGAAAGAAATGAACTGAGAACTATAATCGATAATATTCCAGACCTCATTTATGTTAAAGACCTGAAAAGCAGATTTCTTAATGCAAATAAAAAACAAATAAAGCATTTGGGAAAGAATGAATTAAGTGAAATTATTGGGAAAACAGATTTTGACTTTTATGAGGAACAATATGCAAAAGAATATTATTCTGACGAACAAAGTATTTTTAAAACTGGTGTCCCCCTTATTGATAAGGAAGAACCAAGTGTGAATGAAGATGAGCAAAAAATATTTATTTTAACTACCAAGGTACCATTGCATGATAACAAGGGAAATAGTAAAGGGCTAGTCGGAATTGGGAGGGATATCACAGAAAAAAAACTTGCAGAAAATAAACTTAAAATACAATCAGAGAATCTTAAGGAAATAAACATTCAGCTTGCCGACAGATCAAAAAAAATCGAAAAATTAAACGGGGAGTTAAACAATTCGAATAAGCAGTTGGCATATGCCAATAAAATATTACACGAAAGAAAAGAAGAACTGGAGACAACCCTGGATCAGCTCAAAAATGCACAAATGCATTTAGTACAATCAGAAAAGATGGCATCGTTGGGTATTTTAATGGCCGGTATAGCTCATGAGATAAATAATCCGGTAAATTTTGTATATGCCGGAGTTAACAGCATTACAAAAGATTTCGATGATATAAAGATTGTAATCGAGAAAATCAACTCCTTATCCAAACAATCTGGTGATTCCGAAAAATTAATCAGAGAAATCGAAGAAGCAAAAGATGAATACGAATTCGATGTTGCTTATCAGGCTATAACCGAAACCCTAAAGGATATTAAACTTGGAGCAAGCCGGATTAGTGAGATTGTTGCCGGGTTGAGCCGCTTCTCAAGGCTGGAAAATGAAAAATGGAAAAAATCTAACCTGCATGAGGAGCTTGATAGTGTTTTGATCCTATTAAAAAACAAATACAAACATCATATCGAAATAATAAAAAAATACGATAATAATTTGCCAGTTATAGAATGTTATCCAGGGAAATTAAACCAGGTTTTTATGAATATTATCAATAACGCTATTGATGCCATGGAAGGCAAACAAGGTAAAATAACTATCGAAACAAGTTCTTCAACTGGTATGGCTCACATTTCCATAAGTGACACCGGTAAGGGAATAAATGAAGAGGATAAATTAAAAATATTCGATCCTTTTTTTACAACAAAAGAAGTTGGTTTTGGTATGGGGCTAGGATTATCAATTAGCTACTCCATTATTCAGGAGCATAATGGAGAAATAATTGTAAATTCAATAAAAGATCAGGGAACAGAATTCCATATAAAAATTCCGATTAAACAGATATAAAATCACCTTATTCTAAAAAAAATATGGATAAGAAATATAATATCCTCTATATTGATGATGAAGAAAGCAATTTAAGAATCTTCAAAAATACTTTTAGGAGAGATTTTACTATTTATCTGGCAACATCAGCCCAGGAAGGTATTCGTATTTTAAAAGAAAGCCCTATAGATGTTCTTATAACAGATCAACGAATGCCTAATATGACGGGGTTGGAATTATTAAAAGAAATTCATGGGCTGTTCCCTGAAATACCTCCCCACAGGTTAATGGTTTCGGGTTTTGCCGAACCGAAAGATATTAAAACAGCTTTCGAACAATATGGATTATTCAAATTCATATCAAAACCAT
>JAHEEB010000886.1 GCA_024640925.1 Bacteroidota bacterium
AGATACCTCCTTCAACAACGCTGGCAGGTCTGAAGACGCTGCCAGGTTGGGAAACATATTAATCAGCATCTTTCTATAAGAAAGGATTCAACAAAAAACAATTAATTTTCATTTTAGCAGGGTTTCTCCCTTCCTTTAGCAAGGAGGGGGCAGGGGGAGGTTAAGCAGAAAGCCTCGTCCAGCAAAAGCAAAAAGATACTTTTTAACAATGCTGGCAGGTCTGAAGACGCTGCCAGGTTAAGTACGGTTTTAACCAACGAAGATTCAAAGAAAGACCATCTTAGTGTATCTTGGAGTCTTTGAGTCTTAGTGGCAAAAGAAAGCCACAAAGGCACCAATCCACGAAGATCCACAAAGGAAAACTATCTTAGACAGTTGGGAAGCATGTTATTCGTAACAGGGAAAGTCTCTGGTAAGAAAGGATTCAACAAAAAACAATAAAATTACTTTTTAGCAGGATTTCTCCCCTCCTTTAGCAAGGAGGGGGCAGGGGAGGTTAAGTAGAAAGCCTCGTCCGGAAAAAGCAAAAAGATACTTTTTAACAACGCTGGCAGGTCTGAAGACGCTGCCAGGTTAGGAGACAGTACAATTAAAACAAAGATATTCAGATCATTTATTAGTAATAATTACTAAATAGTGCGACTATATTTTAGTAAATATTACTTAATTCCGACAACCGATTACCCATCACCAATAACTAACAACCGATCACTGATCACCCCATCACTGATCACCGATCACTAATCACTAATCACAACCAATAACCCATCACCCATCACTGATCACTTATTACAACCCATCACCCATCACTTATAACTTATAACTAACACATGAGCTCCGAACAAAACAACATCTCCCTACCAGAAGAAGAAGGCATTGACATAAAAAAATACATCTTTCTTATTCTCAGCCATTGGTGGTGGTTTGCCATTACGCTGTTTGTATCAATGACCGTTGCCTATATGGTTAACCGGTATTCGCAGGATGTTTACAGCGCCAGCGCTTCGGTTATTATTGGAGAGCCTCAGTCTTCCGTGGGAAGCATCGATAACATTCTGGATGAAATGACCAAATTTCGTGGCCAGAAACGAAAAGCGGTTGTTGAGAACGAAATTACCATATTAAAATCCTATAAAATGGCACGTCTGGCTCTGGAGGAGCTTGATTATAGTATAACATATACCGCTGTCGGGAGAAGAAATATTGCTGAAGCCCAACTCTATAAAAACAGCCCATTTTTGGTAATCAGAGATACAGCCAAAACAAATTCATCCGGAGTTCCTATAAATATTGTCATTTTATCAAAGGATAAATTTAAACTGAACATTGGGGAATCGTTTGAGAAAACAGTAATGTTCGGTGAAAAATTTGAAGACGAATCCTTTGGATTTACTATTCTCTTAAGATATCCTGAAACATTTGTATATCATTCCCAGACATCAAATAAGTATTTTTTTACGTTTAATGATATTAACTCACAGGCAAATGCATACAGTAAATCATTGAATGTTGAGGTAAACAATGAAAAGGGTTCTATTCTAACTCTAACCATGCAGGGTTTTGTTCCTGAACAGATATCCGATTATCTCAACAAGCTTTGCGATGTATATATTCGTTCCAATCTGCTGGCTAAAAATCTGGCAACCGAAAATACAATCCGCTTTATTGATGATCAGTTACAGGGAGTAGTTGATTCCCTGGAAATTACAGGTCTTAAATTGCAAAATTTTCGATCGGCCAATAAGGTAATTGATTTGGGCAAGGAAGGTAGTTTTCTCTATACCCAGATACAGTCACTTCAG
Source organism: Bacteroidota bacterium (assembly GCA_024640925.1). GTDB lineage: Bacteria > Bacteroidota > Bacteroidia > Bacteroidales > UBA10428 > UBA10428. The sequence continues at coordinate 1,803 of JAHEEB010000886.1, forward strand.
AGTGAGCGGGTAATTCTTGATTTGAATGACAAATATTACAATTATTTGCTTGATTATATACGCAAGAAATCAGACTTTAGCGATGTGGTGGCCCCATCTGTTGTTGGGATACAGGATCAATTACTGAATTCCTTGGTTAGTGAACTAAATACGTTGAATATGCAAAAGAGAAACCTCGATTATAGCGTTCAGGAAAGTTCACCCCAGAATACTTACCTGGTTAATCAGATATCGAATACTCGCATTGCTTTACAGGAAAACCTTTCCAGCCTGGTAGATGCAAATTCAATGGCACTAAAAAGCCTGAACGAACGAATGGCCAAAATTGATATTGAAGTTCAGAAATTGCCGGGTACAGAAAGGCAATTGATTAATATTCAACGCAAGTTCACTATTAATGATCAGATATATACATTCCTTTTGCAAAAACGCGCTGAAGCTGGTATTACCCGGGCTTCAAATACTTCCGATCATAAAACTCTTGATATTGCACGGTCAGAAAATGCATTACAGGTAAAACCAAAAACTTCTATGAATTATTTGATGGCTATTGCACTTGGGGGCATTCTGCCTTTACTTTTGTTGTTAATTATTGAGTTTTTCAACACAAAAATAACCGACCGCAAACAACTCGAAGCCAATTTAAAGGTTCCTGTTATTGGAAGTATTGGCCATAGTGATGAACAAACCGAATTACCAGTAAACGAAAAACCTGGTTCTTCTTTGGCCGAATCCTTCCGGGCTTTACGTACGAATTTACAATATATACTTAAGGAACCCGAAGCTAAAGTAATTGCCGTATCATCTGCCATAAGCGGTGAGGGAAAAACGTTTTGTTCGGTTAACCTGGCAACCATTTTTGCAATGGCAGGCCGTAAAACTCTTATTGTCAGCCTGGATTTGCGCAGGCCAAAAGTACACAAGGTATTTAACATGGAGAATAAATCCGGCATGAGTACTTACCTGATTGGCAAAAACA
>JAHEEB010000003.1 GCA_024640925.1 Bacteroidota bacterium
ATAAAATTATGTCCTCCTTTTCTTAATTCAGTATAGAATTTACCCTGTGTTTCATTTTTCCATTTCAAGACATCACCCGGAGGAACCCGATCGTCAGTATCTGCAATAAAAGCGATAACACCCGACAGAAGCTTTGGGCCATCGATATATTTATAAGAATAAATTAATTCGAAATCGGCTCTTAATGTTTGTATTAGTTTAGCATGAAATTCATTTTTCAAATCAATATTTACGGCTGAAGGTAAAAGATTAGCAAGTTGTTCATCTGTCCATTTCGATTCAATAATCTGATTAATAAAATTATTCACGTAACCATTTAATGAAGGTGTTCCGGAAAGAATAAGTATTTCTGCCTTCAGTCCATAATTGTATTGCAGGTTTCTGGCTGTCTCAAAGGCAAGTAATCCGCCCATGCTATGCCCATATAACATAAATGGTCTGTGCTTTAGTTTGTCATGTATCAGAGGCATATAATCAGTTATAAATTGTTTATATGAACGATAAGGTTCTTCATTTAATCGATCACCTCTTCCGGGCAATTGTATACAACTGACTTCAATCTCTGGTCCAAGCAGATTATCCCAACCATCAAATAAAGCCATACTTCCTCCAGCATCATGGAAGCATATCAGGCAAATTTTTGCGTCCGGTCTGGCAGTCAGAGTCACTATTTCCTTTGGCTGTTCCAATTCAGGCTTAACATTGTCCTGATCCATGTTCTTGCTTAAAAGCACATTGATAAATTTGGAAAAATCTTTAATAACAGGAGTTTTCCACATATCAACAACAGCAAACTTAATATTAAACTCTTTTTCAAGGTTGTTTCTCAACTGTACAGCCATGATCGAATCAACACCAAGACCCTTGAATGTCATAGAGGTATTAATCGTTGATTCCTGGGCTTTAATTAATTTTGCCAGCTTTTTGATTATGCCAGTCTGTACAATTTTTATTTTTCCTGGCTCATCTGCATTTGACCATTCTGTGTACCAATTTCCCGATTCATTGACCACTTTATCATTAAAAGGAACACCTAAATCCACAATTTTTGCGCTAATTCCTTCCATTTGTATAAGAAATTGATCCTTATAAAAAGCTTTCAGATTAGCTGAAAAGGTTATCCTATTTTCAGTTGAATCACTTATAGGTTCGGAAGAAACGATATCTGCCAGTAAAATTCCATCTGTAAAATTCAACATTTTGGGGTTTATCGAAATTCTTTCGATGGATGAAACAAAGGCGAATTTTTGTGTTAAAGTCGTATCTTGTTTAAAATAACAGCTAAAAACAGGTTGTATAAGGTTATCAAGAAGTACTGGATTAAAATGATATTTTCTGCCTTGTCTGATTATTTTAGGATCAGGGGCTACAGTTGCAATAATTCGTTGTTGTTCAACAGAATTTATTTTTACATTTTGAAAAACAGGTGAATAATTAACACCAATTTTTCGGAATGATCGGTAAAAATCGGGTAGACAACTTGTTTGTAAATTTATGGACTTTGGTATATCCGGAACAATATCAGGAATAGATCTTACACTGACAATATTTCCCAGACAACTTGTTTCCCATGTCTGAGACTCTGATGTTTTAAAGAAAATGAAGAATTTCGAAAATTTTGGAGATACGCTTTCTATTTTCAACTGAATACTTATAGCAGAATCCTTATCAATTGAAATTGCTTTGCGAAATTCTATATTTTTTAGCTCGAACGGCTGAATCCCATAAATTTCAGTGGAAGAAGCCAATATCATTTCAATGTATGCCGATGCCGGAAGAACAGATGTTTCATTAACTACATGGCCGGCAATAAAAGACAGGGAGTTTAGGTTAATAACATTGTTCCAGTAAAAGAAGTTGTCGGTATCTGCCAGTTTCATCGATTTTCCGATAAGGGGATGTGTGTCGGAAGCTTGTTTAATGGATTCTGTCTTTTTTTCAAGCTCATAAACTTTACGTTCGAAAGGATAACCAGGTAAATTAATATGGTTAAGTGGGAAAGACCCGTATACCCTTTCCCAATCGAAACGAATTCCAAAACGATAAAGATTCTGAAGATTGCTGAAAAACTCATATCGTTCCGGTTTTTCGCGATGAGTGCTTGAAAATACTCCAACCTCAGAATTTTTGTTAACAAGACATTCATTTATAGAACTTAGCAAAACCGGATGGGGACTTATTTCAATATAAACCGAATGCCTTCTATCTGCCAATTCGTCGATAACAGAGGCAAATTGAACCGTGTTCCGGAGATTATCGACCCAATAATCGGCATTCATCTCGGGTCCTTCCATTTGCTTTACCCGAACAGTAGAATGAAAGGTATAAATTGCTTTTTGTGGTTTAATATCCATTAATTCGATTCTCAAATCTTCTTTTATTGCATCCATCTGCGGACTATGGGATGCAACATCAACATTTACCTTACGACAGAAAAGATTACGACCTTCCAGCTCCGAAATTACACGTTGAATCGTTTTTATATCGCCTGCCAAAACAGTGGATTTAGGACTATTATGAACGGCAACACAAATCTTCCCCTGGTATTTTTCTGTCGTATTTTTTGCCTCTTCTAAACTGAGTTCGGTAAGTGCCATAGCTCCGTCGGTTCCGCTCAACTTACCCATTAGCCTGCTTCGAATACAAATAATCCGGGCGGCATCGTCTAGCGACAAGATTCCAGCAATATGAGCCGCCGCTACCTCTCCCATGCTATGTCCCACAATGGAAACAGGTGTTACACCATTACTAATCCATAAACGAGCCAAGGCTATTTGAACTGCGCATATGAATGGTTGTATAACATTTATTTTTGTTAAACCTGAGTCTTCTTTATTGGCATAAATTTCTTTAATCAACGACCAATTTGTATATTTTGAGAAAGCTTTTTCACATTCATCTATTGCCTTCCTGAATACATCTTCATTCTCATACAAATCTTTCCCCATCCCCAACCATTGAGAACCCTGACCCGGAAATATAAATACAATCCCATCATTATCCACATACTTTTTTGACTCAATATTCTGAATATCCCTTTGTAAAACCTCATTTATGCTCCCAATTAGTTCTTGTTGGTTTCTGCCGTTAATTAATGCCCGATATTCAAAATGAGGGCGAAGTAAAGAACTGGCTTTACAAACATCATAAATTCTTGTTGTATCGCTAAACTCTTCCTTATTCAGGAAATTAAGGTATACTTTCAGATAATTCTGCAGCGATTCCAATGATCGGGCAGAAATTGGCAATATAAAAACCGATTTGTTTAAACGTTGAATGTTTTCTGAGGAAATATTTTTCTTAAACTCCTCCAAAACTAAATGGACATTGGTACCACCCCAACCAAAAGAATTAATTCCAGCTTTTAATGTTTCCGAACTTTTGACAGGCCAGGGAGTAGTCTGATTCTGCACTCTGATTTTTAGTTCGTCGAAATTAATTTTCGGATTTGGAATAACAAAGTGCAGGTTCTTTGGAAGGACATGATGCTGAATTGAAAGAATAACTTTAATTAAACCTGCAATTCCTGCAGCAGCTTCGGTATGACCAAAGTTGGTTTTAACCGATCCTATAAATAAGGGGTTATCTTCCTTTCTGTTTTTTCCCATAATTTCGCCTAGGGCAATAGCCTCATTCGGATCTCCGATTTTTGTACCAGTACCATGTGTCTCCACAAAATGCACTTTGTAAAAATCCAGATCAGCATCTCGATAAGCCTCTTCGAGTAATTCCTTTTGCCCACGAACACTGGTTGCAGGGAGATTGTCGTTAAAACCATTATTGTTCATGGCACATCCCCGAATAACAGCATAAATTCTATCGTTATCTTTAATAGCATCTTCCAATCTCTTCATGATGATAATGCCTGCCCCTTCAGCTCTAACAAATCCATCAGCTTCAGCATCAAAGCTACTGCATTTGCCTAATGCAGATAAACCTCCAAATTTGCCTAAATAAACATATTGCTCCGGATTCAGAATATGGTTAACACCACCCCCAAAACACAGATCGATTGACTTGTTTCTTAAGCTTTGAATTCCCAACCCAACAGCAACCATTGATGAAGAACAGCCTGTATCAAGCACAAAACTAGGCCCTCTGAGACCAAAAAAATAGGAGATTCTGCTTGCAATTATATTTGCCGATTGACCAATTGCAGAGAAATTATTGATTGGAGCCTCTCTTTCTTTCCGGAAATGCTCAAAATCGTTCCATATGTGTCCAAAATAAACCCCTGCTTTTGAGTTCAAAATTGCAGAATATGGTATCTGAGAACTTTCAACTGCCTCCCAGGCAAGTTCAAGCATAAGCTTTTGTGATGGATGCATCTCCATTGCTTCTTTCGGGGAGATGTTAAAAAACAAGGGATCAAAATCATGGATGTTCTCCAGATATGCACCATGAATTTGATTCATCTTACCATCGGCTTCAGTGTCTGTATCAAAGTAATCCTTAATATTAAACCTCGATAAAGGAATTTCCGATATAACATTTATACCATTTAGCAATACCTTCCAAAATTCGGTTAAGTTGGAAGCCCCAGGAAATCTGCAAGAAACACCAACAATTGCTATAGGGTGATTTGAAACAGTGTTCTGTTCCATAGCAATAATTTTACGTTCTGAAAACTAGTGGGATTTTTCGAAGTGCGACTTACTAATATCAAATTTACATTTAGTTTTTAATATTAACCCGGAATAAGCAATAGAAATATTGAAAATTTATATTGACTAGAGCATGCAAGGTGCACCGTTTAGAATTTGTTAACAGCACTTTGTAAAATTGCTGGTTTACAAATTCTTATCGTGGAATTAATCGGTTTACACGTTCTCTAATCCCGGGTAAACCAATTTATAGGTCTAAGAAATGTTTCTGAGTTTAATTACCAATAAACAAAAAAAAAGTCCGCTGGCCAAGCCAAACGGACATTTTATATGTGGGTATTAAAAATAATTTCATCAATTCTACCAACAGAAATTAGCTAACTGTTTTTTATACCACAGACTAAAAATAAATCGAATAGATTCTGATTTAAAACCTATTCCAGACAATGAATTACCAGACCACTTCTAAGTTTTGGTTCAAACCAAGTGGTTTTTGGAGGCATTATATTCCCTGAATCAGCAATATCAATCAATTGTTTCATGCTTACAGGATAAAGAGCAAAAGCAGCAACCATTTCGCCACTGTCTACCCGGCGTTTCAATTCGCCAAGTCCGCGAATTCCACCTACGAAATCGATACGGGTCGATTTACGTAAATCTTTAATATCGAGAATCGGGTCAAGAATCGTTTTTGATAAGACAGTAACATCCAAACATTCAATCGGATCATTATCGTTGTATGTTCCTGGTTTTGCTTCCAGCTGGTACCATTTTCCATCGATGTACATCGAAAACTCATGTAATTTCGATGGTTTATAGATTTCTTTCCCTTTTTCAGAAACTGTATACCCTTCGCTAATCATAGACAGGAATTGTTCTTTGCTCAATCCGTTTAAATCAGTTACCACCCGGTTGTAATCAATAATAGTAAGTTGACTTGCGGGGAAATGTACAGCCATAAAATAGTTGTATTCTTCCTTTCCGGTATGATTGCTGTTTTGTTTTTTCCTTTCTTGTCCGACATGAGCAGCAGCAGCTGTTCTATGGTGACCGTCAGCAACGTATGTAAAGGGAACTTCAGATGCAAATATCTTTTCAATAGACTGAATGTCTTCCTGTTTATTAATCACCCATAACTGGTGGCCAACGCCATCGTTTGTTTTAAAATCGAACTCCGCGGGATTGGCAATATATCGGGCAACAATGGCATCAATCTTTGTATTATCGGGATAGGCAAAGAAAACAGGTTCAGCATTGAAATTAGTTACTCTTATGTGGTTTTTCCTATCTTCTTCTTTATCGGGCCTTGTTAATTCATGTTTTTTAATTACCTCGTTCAGATAATCTTCAACAGAAGCACAACCTACTAATCCATATTGGGTTTTTCCCCACATGGTTTGGGCGTATATATAATAACAGGGAGAAGTATCTTCTTTGAAAATACCATCTTGAATAACTTTCATTAAGTTCTCTTTACCCTTATTGTATACCCGATCGGAATAATGGTCGACATCTGCCGGTAAATCAATTTCCGGTTTTACAATATGATAAAAAGAGTTTTCATTTCCTTTTGCTTCTTCCCTTGCCTCTTCGGAATTAAGCACATCGTATGGGCGTGAAGCAATTGAAGCAACCAGATTTTTAACAGGCCTGTAGCCTTTAAATGGTTTTATAATAGCCATATTAACGTTTTTTTGAGATTTAAAAGAAAAAAGCCATGTCAGATTGGAAGAACCGAATCCGATATGGCTTTTATTTATTCAATTATTACTTTAGTTTACTTTAAAGGTGTTGTCACCGTTTTTGATAAAACCAACAATCTGTTTTGCAGCAGCAAGACCAGCATTGATGTTAGCTTCTTCGGTCTGGGCACCCATTTTCTTTGGTGTAAAGAAAAAGCGGCCGGCATAATTTGAGGCAATCTCATCTTTGCAGTTGGGGGCAACATCAGATATATATCTGAAGTCTTTTCTGTCGGCAAACATTTTCAATAGACCAGCTTCATCGATAATTTCCAGACGGGCTGTATTTACAAGAGTTGCGCCCTGAGGCATAACAGAAAGGAGTTCGTAATTCAAAGACCCTTTTGTTTTGCTGTTTGCAGGAATATTAACAGAAACATACTGGCATTTGCTATAGAGTTCTTTTATATCCGTTTCGCAAATAACTCCATCTTTTTCAATAGCAGCTTTATCGAGAAATGGGTCATAGGCATGTATTTTCATACCAAGGCCTTTACCAATTTGAGCCAGTAATTTTCCAATGTTGCCAAATCCATGAATACCAAGAGTTTTACCCCGAAGTTCAACCCCCGAAGAGCCATTGTATCCATTACGGTTGAGCATGATCATCATTCCAACAGCTAATTCGGCTACAGCATTTGAATTCTGACCAGGAGTATTCATAGCTACAACATTCTTTGCAGTAGCAGCCGCCAGGTCAATATTATCGTAACCAGCACCGGCGCGGACAACAATTTTCAGATTATCAGCAGCATCGATAATTTCCTTATCAATGATATCGCTGCGAATAATAATCGCATCGACATCCTTAACTGCTGCTTTCAGTTGATCCTTACTGGTGTATTTCTCAAGCTTTACCAGTTCAAACCCTGCTTTGTCGCATATTTCCTTAATCCCATCAACAGCAGCCTTTGCAAAAGGCTTGTCTGTTGCTAAAAGAACTTTTGTCATATGATTCAGTTTTTAGTGGTTATAGTTTTGCTTCAAAATCCTTCATGGCATTTACCAATACCTGAACACTTGATAAAGGCATTGCATTGTAGATTGAAGCCCGGAACCCACCAACTGAACGATGTCCTTTTATTCCAACAATACCTTGTCCCTGGGCAAATTTCAGGAATTCTTCTTCTTTATCTTTATAATCGTCATTCATTATAAAAACCACATTCATAATCGAACGATCTTCTTCATTAGGAATAGTCGATTTGAAGAGTTTATTCCTTTCTATCTCATTATAAAGAAGCTCTGCTTTCTCAATATTTCTCTTATATGCAGCTTTTACACCACCTTCATTTTTCAGCCAGCGCATATTCAGCATAGCAGAATAAAGAGCAACACACGATGGCGTATTGTAAAGCGATTGCTCGGCAATATGTGTGCTGTATTTCAGCATTGAAGGAATCGGTCTTTCAACTTTGCCAAGAATATCATCGCGGACAATAACAAATGTTGTACCCGATGGGCCAATATTTTTCTGGGATCCACCATAGATTAATGCATATTTCGATACATCCATTGGTCTGCTCATAATATCTGAAGAAGCATCGGCTACCAGAGGAACAGAAACATCAAGATCTTTTTTAAGTTCTGTACCAAAAATGGTATTATTGGTAGTAATGTGGAAATAATCGGAATCTGCAGGTATTTTATAGTCTTTCGGTATAAAATTATAGTTACTGTCTTTTGATGAAGCGACAACAACTACTTCGCCAAACAGTTTAGCTTCCTTAATTGCTTTTGATGCCCATGTTCCTGTGTCGAGGTATGATGCTTTCTTATTCAGAAGATTATAAGGAACCATGCAGAATTGCATACTAGCACCACCCTGCAGGAACAGTATGGAATAACCTTGCGGTACATCGAGAAGTTCGCGTAAAAGGGAGGATGCTTCGTCGTTGATAGCAGTGAATTCTTTGGATCGATGAGAAATTTCCAAAATAGATAATCCACTGTTGTTCAAATCCAAAACTCCTTTTGCGGTTTCTTCGATTGCGTACTGCGAGAGAATAGATGGTCCCGCATTGAAATTGTGCTTTTTCATCCTTTAATAGTTAATTTATAAAAAGGCCGGAAGGAACCCACATGTTGCAGATCTGTGCCTGCAATACTTTTCATCCGTACTTTTAGTTAAACAACATAAAATATATGGGTCACAAAAAAGTTTTTAAGTTCTAATAATACAACAGGCAAAATGGAATGATAAAAATACAAAATAATCTAACTCGTAGCGTTATTTGAATAACAATAATAAAAATATTTTTACCAACACGTTGTGAACAATACTCTCAATCGTTGAAATTACTGAGTTCTACAAGGTATTTTCCCTTTAAAACAGGTATAATATCTGTTTGATTAAAAGTATGGCAATACTCCATAACATCGTCGAGATTATTTCTCTTAAGACGATGGCGATGGGCTGCTTTATCGATATACCCCATTAAATTGTCTTTTGCAATGCTCCACAGATCCATTGAAGCATGAGCAGAATCGCATTCAGTAAAGAACTCATCCGATTTTAAAAGATCGGTAACCAGCGAGCCTGCATATATGCTATCTTCGAGGTTGAATTTGTTTTTCCATCCGGCACAGAAAATAAGTACATCGCGTTTTTCGCTCACCATATAATCAATTAATGCTTTATGGTTAAGATAAGCCCCAATGAGAACACGATAGCTTTCTTTAGCCATCATAATGCAATTTGTACCATTGGTAGTGCTATAAACTATATCGTTGTTTTTTACGCGTTCGGGTGTGAAATTATAGGGTGAATTTCCAAAGTCGGCAAAATCTCTGACAATGCCATCGCGCTCGGCTGCAACCAAAAAACCGCGGTTTTTATAATCCATGGCTTCTTCGAGAGTACCAACGGGAATAATCTGCCTGGCACCATTCATAAATGCTGTAACAATGGCTGAGGTTGCCCTGAGAATATCAATGATTACAACAATTGCATCATCATTTTTAAAATAGGGAAAAGTGGCTGGGGTAAAACAAACTTCTATTTTCTTTTTATCAGTCATTGGTCAATGGTAAGAATTTCAATTTTGGCGCAAATATAACCCTTTTCGGTATTACTAAAATTCAACATACAATAATTTAAAAAATAAACATAATGACACTATTAAAGTGAAATAATTTAGCTACAAACTAACCAGAGGAACTCATGGAAGGGAGTTCGTCAGTTCTTAATAATCTGTCAAAGTATAATTTAATACATTATGTTAGCTTTTCGAAATAGTAAAAGCCTACACAAAAGGCATTTTAACCACTTTGGCCTCAAGGTTTTTGTTCCGTACTTTTACATAAACGCTGGAACCAACGGATGAGAATTCAGTGCTGACATAGGCCATACCAATTCCTTTTTGCAGAATGGGTGACATAGTGCCTGATGTAATATGACCGATTTCGTTATCGTTAGCATCGACTATCGGATAACCATGACGTGGAATTCCTCTTTCAATCAGTTCAATTCCAACAAGTTTTTTCGAAACACCATTTTTCATTTGTTCCTCTAAAAGATTGCGATCGATAAAATCTTTACCAGGCACAAACTTAACAATCCATCCAAGATTAGCTTCAATGGGCGAAGTTGTATCGTCTATATCATTGCCATACAAGCAAAATCCCTTTTCGAGACGAAGGGTGTCGCGTGAAGCCAGACCGGCAGGCAACAATCCGAAAGGTTCTCCGGCTTTAATAATTGCATCCCAAAGAGCAGGTGCATCCTCATTGTAACAAAACAGCTCAAAACCGCCAGCTCCGGTATAACCAGTTGCCGAAACAATAACTTCCTTTGCATTGCCAACAGATGTGGTAACGCAATGAAAGCTTTTAACCGTATCGAGATTATACGAGGTGAGTTGTTGAAGAACCTGCTTTGCTTTTGGACCCTGAACGCACAAAAGTGACATTCTCTCCGATGCATCTTCCATTTCTGCACCAAAACTGTTCTGTGATTTCATCCAATCCCAATCTTTTTGGATGTTTGAAGCATTTACAACCACAAAATATTTTGTGTCATTGTATTTATAAATAATAATATCGTCGATTATTCCGCCCTTTCCATTGGGCATACAAGTGTATTGAGCCTGCCCGTCGATCAATAAAGAAACATCGTTGGTTGTAATTTTCTGAAGGAGTTTAATTGCTCCTTCTCCTTTAATCCAGAACTCGCCCATATGCGATGCATCGAATATTCCTGCTGCTTCGCGCACGGCCATATGTTCTTTTATTATACCTGAATATTCAAGAGGCATATTGTAACCGGCAAACGGGACTATTTTTGCACCCAGTTTTTCGTGTTTTTTAATTAAAGGAGTATTTTTCATTGTTTGTTTATTCATTTGTCTGCAAAATTAATTATTGCAAACAAATGAAAAAGTAACTTATGTTCTAGTTTTATAAAAATCCAATGATTATGTTCTGAAACTGAAAATTTAAATTAACCACCGGAAAAGCAGGAATAATGCACCTGCTAAAACAATAGTTACGGGTAATGTAATGAGCCATGCAAGAAGAATGCTCCGTATAGTCTTCATCCGGAGGTTTTTAATTCCACCCTTTGCAACCATAGAACCTGCAACACCAGACGAAAGTACGTGTGTTGTACTAACAGGCAAGCCAAGCAGGGAAGAAACCCAAATAGTGCTTGCAGCAATAATATTTGCCGAAGCACCTTGAGCATACGTTAACTTATCCTTACCAATTTTCTCTCCAATAGTCACGGTGATACGTTTCCAACCGATCATCGTTCCCAAACCCAATGAAATGGATATCATAAGAATGACCCAAAAAGGTGAGTATTCGGTGTAACTTTTAATATCATCAACCATTGCATTCATTTTTCTTTTGTCTTTGTTTGAGATAAAAGACACAATACTTTGCTCTCCAAAGCGGGGAGATATTAAATTGGTGTATTCTTTGGAGAAGATAAGAATGTTCTTCCTCAGAATAAAGCTTTCATTCTTTTTTAGCTGATCAAAGCTAGTAAGTCCGGAAGTTCGGGCTTGAATTGTATCAATCTTCTCTTTAATAACAGTCATACTTGCCCTGTCAATTGCACTTAATTGTATTGTATTAACCTGATCAAAAACTGATTCGACATATGTTACCTGCTGATTTAACTTGTCCAATGATTTGTTATGATTTATAGCAAACTTCATAGGTATAAGACCAATAAGAATAATCATAACAAGACCTACTCCCTTCTGCCCGTCATTTGAGCCATGGGTATAACTGACCAATGTAGAAGTACCTATGATAATTGAACGTATCCAGACAGGAGGTGCTTTTTTCTTTTTGGGTTCATCAAAAATATCGCTCTTCTTAAAGTACTTTTTTAGAATCATAACAAGTAACATTGTAAATGCAAATCCAAAAAATGGTGCAAACAGAAGTGCCAAACCAACATCTTTTACTTTATCCCAGTTAAGTGCAACAGCCACACTATCGGGTAATAACCCATATGCCAGACCTACTCCGAATATTGCTCCCAAAAGTGTATGTGAGCTAGAGCATGGAATTCCAAAATACCATGTTCCTAAATTCCATATAATTGCAGTAAGAATAATAGATAAAATCATGGCCACATTGTGCGAAACACTTTGATCAACCAGTATAGAAATTGGTAAAAGATTTATTATGCCAATAGCAACAGCAATTCCACCTACAGTAACACCAATAAAATTCATTAAGCCCGACCAAATCACAGCATTGAGAGGCTTCATTGAATTTGTATAAATAACAGTAGCTACTGCATTTGCCGTATCGTGAAATCCGTTGATAAACTCAAAACAGCAAGCTGCCAATAGACATACAAGGAGAAGTACTGTCATTCCACCATCTAATCCGAACATATTTTTAGTATTAGGTAATTTGAAAATATAAGATCACAAATATAGAAAGTATCAGATTATGAGAATCAGGAAGATTTTATTTAATAAATAATTAATATTAAATTATTATTTAATTAACAATAAAACATTAGGGAAATGATAATTAAAACTGTAAGGATCATTTTTAAAATTATTTAAATTATGAATTAGCTCTATTCTATTATGTTTGGAACCGTTTCTCTTGCCTATGTCCTGGGTATTTTAACTGACAATTCCCGCAAGTGAATAGCACTGGCGTATTTATTCGCAGCCCTTTCGTTCGTAGGTTATTATATTTCCTGTATTTTTTTGCTTATCAGTAATCCATAAACTATCGTTTTTTTCACAAAAGGCTACAATTCCCTGGTTTTTTGAAACGATAACTGACTCAATTGTATTATCCGGATAGATAGTCCTGTTTTTATAGATTAACAGATCGGTGTATAAAGTGCCGCCAATATACAATGTGTCCGTGTAGTTCGAAAAATCCAGCCATTCGTTATTGATTACAATGTTCGAATTCTTGTAATCCTTCGAATCAAAATAATTGATACTCGTCTGCCATTTATTTGAAGAGATACTGATTATATAACTGTTTTCGCAAACACATTTAGCCCTGCGCTTTAATTTATCTGAATGGTTGGCCTGAACTAGTTTTACAATGAGTGTATCCGTGTAGCTATTCCCTTTTAAAAGAAGTGTATCCCCGGTATTATAAGGCATCCACAATATGATTGATTTGTCGAAACCAGGACATTTAGTGGAACAACGAATTGCGACAACAGTTAATATGAAAATACAAGTGATAAAAAATATTTTGTTTCTCATAACACAATAATTATTTAAGAATGAAAAAGCCCACAGCGCATACTGTGGGCTTAAAATATATTCCAAGGAATTTTATTTTCCAGTAATCTTAAACTCAACCCTACGGTTTTCTGCACGACCTTCAGGAGTTGCGTTTGATGAAACAGGTTGACTTTCGCCATACCCTTTATATGTGAGTTTAGCTTCAGTAATACCCTGTGCTACAAGATAAGCAACAACCGATTTAGCGCGATCGTTGGAAAGCTTATCGTTATATTTATCCGATCCGACATTATCGGTATGCCCTGATATTTCAAGCTGTATTGTCGGATTTGTCTGAATCAGTTTAACCACAGCATTCAGCGTTACATATGAATCGGTTAGCAAAGTTGCCTTTCCGGTTTCAAAATTAATATTCTTCAATATTACCTTTGCACCTACTTCAACCCTATCCATCAGAAAATCTCTATAAATAACCTTATCACTCGATTCAGCAGTCAAATCAATATTATCGAGAAACATCAGGTAACCGGCAGCATTAATATCAATACCATAGATTTTAGCTTTAGGAATATATACCATGTATAAACCGGTTGTATCTGAAGTTGTAACCCCGACTACCTCACTCGATTCATGATCAATCAGTTCAAGGCGTCCCTTAATAGGTTTTTTATCTTCTGAATCTCTGATATAGCCTTTCATTACCATTCTGTCGTCAATTGCCAGTAACACCGGTTGCTTGAAATAGATGTTGTCGATTGGTGGTACCAATCCGGCTAAAGGTTCCGAAATATTAGGTATGTAATTATCTTTTACAGCACCCAGAAAAATGAGTTTATAAATATCGAGTCCGCCAATTCCCGATTCTCTGTTCGATGCATAATACGATGTTTTACCATCGGGCATAGGAACATAAAAAAGATCGTCATCGGGTGTATTAACAGGATATCCGAGATTTTCAGGGGTCGACCACTGATTCGGGCCTGTTAATCTGGTTTGAAAAACATCGTACCCACCAATGGAAGTATGTCCTTGTGAACTAAAGTAAAGAATGCTATCGTTGGCTGAAAGACTTAATCCTGCTTCATCATAAAGGGTATTAACAGTATTTCCCAGGTTTTTTGGCTTGCTCCATTTTCCGTTAGCACCTTTTACACTGTAAAATATGTCTGTACCACCATAGGTTTCTTTTTTCCTGTCCGATATAAAGAAAAGGGTTTTTCCGTCGGAGGTACTGCACATAGAAGCCTCGTGGAACTTAGAATTAAACTTCTTTATTTTTTTTGGTTTAGCCCAGGCGCTTTTCTTTAGCTCACAGGCATAAATATCGCCATTATGTTCTTTTCCTTTATAGATATAAAGTTTTGTTTTATCGGCAGAAAGCCCAATAACTGCTTCATGAGTTTTATTCTTTTTCTTCAGAATTTTCTTATCGAGCCGGGTTGCTCGCGACCATTCTTTGCCAACATAATCGGAGTGATAAATATCTTCGAAAAATTTATCATCAATTACGCTTCTCTTATTGCTTTCTCCGAAATCACGACGAGAAGTAAAATACATTTCAGAATTATCGGGAGTTATAGCAATGGAATATTCATCATAAACAGAATTGATATTTTCGCCCAGGTTATTGATCACCACCCTCTTAGGGTCGAGTACCAGATCGCGTCCATATTTGCACTGCCTGATGAGCATATTCACTTTTTCCTGAAAATACTCAAGATTCTTCTCAGGAAGATTGTTCAGGAACATGTTATACTCCTCTATGGCGTTTTCGAAATCATTTGTTTGATGATAAGCCATACCCAATAACAAATGAATATCGAAATTTACTTCGGGCTTTAGTTCATATGCCTTTTGAATGTATTTAATCGACTCAAATTTATTATCGGTAAACAGATAGCAGCGACCGATCATATAATTCAACTCAGCATTCTGATTGTTATATTTGTATGCATCGAGATAAAAATCGCGTGCATCGCGAAACGAGCCAGGACCAGCACTATATAGCCATTGGGCAGCTTTCACAGCTTTCCAGGCTTCTTTAAAACCATATTCTTCCTTCTCAAAATCAACGCGCTTAATTTTCAATGGCTTCAGCTGTGAATAAGCTGGCAGATACAAAGCGAGTAACAAAATCAGCAGTAGGTTTTTGATAGTATTCATAGGAATAGTTTCGATTATTTACACTCTTTTAAATATTCTTTTGCTTGCTCCATGCCCAATTCAGCAGCAGTGCGCCAGTCAGCGCAAGCCTCATCAACTTTTCCCTGGAGTTCATATGTTAAACCCCGGTTAAGTATTGCAGGAGCATATTTATTGCTGATAGACAAGGCCTGGTTGAACCAATCGACAGCACCATCATAGTTTCCTTTCAACTGCTCGATACTTCCCAGATTTGAAAGGACTTCAACAGATTGGGGACTATAGGTAAGAGCTTTTGAAAAATCATCAAATGCACCTTCCAGGTTTCCCAGAATATATCGTGTTCCTCCCCTGTTATTAAGAGCTGATAAATTAGTTGAATCCACTTTTAAAGCATCAGTGTAATCCCGTTCAGCACTTTGATAATCTCCTAATGATTTTTTTGCATCTCCCATATTAACATACCCTGAGACCAACTTAGGATCATACGTGACTGCCAGCCTGAAATCGTAAATAGCTCCCTGGTAGTCGCCCTTTGATCTTTTTGCAGCACCCCTGTCGTGATAAGCTTTTGCATATTTGATATTAAGGTCTATAGCCTTAGAATAGTCATCTATTGCTCCATCAATATCACCTTCGAGCTGTTTAAGAAGACCTCTGTAATAAAATGCTTCAGGTACCTGGTATTCGTGCGCAATGGCTTTATCAAAATCACCTGAGGTAACCGATGGTATTGAATCCTGCATTTTTTCAAAATCCTGAACGAAAAGCGTAAAAGCTTTATTAAAATAAGCTTCCCCAAAATTCTGATCCAAATCTGTAGCTTTCTCAAACTCTGCAATTGCGTCGCCATACCTTTCTTTAATATGGAATATCTTGCCCCTTTCGTTATAAGCAGGAGCATATTCAGGCATAGCTGCAACTACACTATCAAGAAAAAACAAGGCTGAATAATAGTCTTGTTGTAGAATTCTTTCGATTGCCCTGTTATAAGTTTTCAGAACTGTTTTATTCTGGCTAAACTTTTCGGCATCAATATTTTGAGCTGAAATACCGAGGGATATCAATAAAAAGAACACGAATAAAAATTGCTTTGAGTTCATTTTATATGGTTTGAATTTATATTTTAGCATGTACTTAAGGCAAATGTAGAATTATATTTACCGTTAAAATAAAAAAATAAATTATATTTAATCAAAAATTCAACCATAGAGATATTAACCACGGAATGAAAACTGATTTAACATATTTAAAAAATATGTCGGCAGGCAATAAAGATTTGGTTTTGGAAATGATTGGAATTTTCAAAAAACAAGTAATAGAATTTGCCTCTGACATGGATCGTTTCTATGAAAAACAGGAGTTTGAAAACCTCGGTCGCTTAGCACATAAAGCTAAATCATCCATTTCAATTATGGGACTAGATGGACTTGCTAAAGATCTTAAACAATTTGAAAATATAGCCAAAGCAGGTACCGATGTTGAAAAATATCCAAATTTTATTGAAAAATTCAAAACAGAAACGAACGAAGCCATTAATGAGCTCGATGAGGTTGCAAATAACTTAGATATCTATTTATAAAACCAAGAACAACTATGCTAAAAGTTGAAAATGTAAAAGACGTGACTGTCGTAAAGTTTGACAATGTTGATCGCTTTAATGCCTTGGTAACAGAACCTGTAAAAGAACAATTAAAAAGTCTGTTTAGTAAACCTGAAACCAAGCTTGCATTAAACCTTGAGGGAATTAAATTTGTCGACAGCTCAGGATTTGGTGTATTTTTGTCGGTAATGAAAACAGCTGCTAATAACCACGGACAATTCAAAATTTGTAATATTGGAAGTGAAGTAATGGAACTTTTCAAGCTTCTTCAACTACACAATGTTTTTGAATTGTTTGATAATCAGGATGCTTGCATTAAAAGCTTTAATTAATTCCTGAATTCGAGTACATCGTTGATACAATCGACAACTACCTGTTTTTGATTGCTAATCTTACCAGCAATAATTTCTTTTGACAACTGGTTAAGGATTTCGTTCTGAATTGCCCTTTTTATCGGACGAGCTCCAAATTGTGGATCATAACTTCTATTTGCCAGATAATCTATAGCTTTTGGAGTAATGGAAAGCTGAAGTCCTTCTTTCTGAAGGCGTTTTGATACCTGATTTATTTGCAATCCAATAATTCCCTTCACCTCATTCATAGTAAGTGGGGCAAACATAATCAGTTCGTCTATACGATTTAGAAATTCCGGACGCATCGTTTGCTTAAGTAGCAGAAGTGTATCAATCTTTAATTTTTCCTGCACCGAATCCCGGTTTTCATCTGTTAGTCCGGCCATACGCTCCAGAATCAGGTGAGACCCAATATTACTTGTCATAATAATAATGGTGTTCTTGAAATTGACTTTACGCCCTTTGTTATCTGTCAACCTGCCATCATCAAGCACTTGTAAAAGAATATTATAGACATCGGGGTGTGCTTTCTCTATTTCATCCAAAAGGATGACTGAATAAGGTTTCCTTCTTACAGCCTCAGTCAATTGCCCACCTTCCTCGTAACCAATATAGCCCGGAGGGGCACCAATCAATCTGGATACCGAATGTCGTTCCTGGTATTCAGACATATCGATTCGGGTCATCAGGTTTTCGTCGTTAAATAAAACATCCGCCAGCGCTTTTGCCAATTCGGTCTTACCAACACCTGTTGTTCCAAGGAATATAAAAGAGCCAATCGGTCTTGAAGCATCCTGTAGTCCTGCCCTACTTCTACGAACAGCATCGGAAACTGCCCGAATTGCTTCTTCCTGGCCAATAACTCTTTTATGTAATTCATCTTCAAGGTGTAGCAACTTTTCTTTCTCACCTTCAAGCATCCGGCTAACCGGAATACCTGTCCAACTGGATACTATTTCAGCAATGTCTTCTGCCGAAACCTCTTCCTTAATTAATGCCGAATCTTTTTGTTTAT
>JAHEEB010000177.1 GCA_024640925.1 Bacteroidota bacterium
GAACGGGGTTAGCGGGGGATTCAGGATGGGACCTATTTTTGGTGGAATGTTACTTTCCGGTAAAAAAGTATCTGAATTGATTGTTGCCAAACTAAAGAAAGAATAATATGGACGATTTTGGCATATATATTATCATCACCAAACCGGTGTTGTCATACACTACCATTGCAGAGAAATGTGTTTCTAACGGCATTAAAATGGTGCAGTTGCGCGAGAAAAATATCACCGACAAAGAACTCGTTAAAATCGGGAAAGATATCCGCGGAATTACGAAAGGAACAGGTACAAGTTTTGTGGTAAACGACAGACCTGATATAGCAGCTATCTGCGATGCCGATTATTTGCATCTCGGTCAGGATGATATATCTGTTGAAGATGCCCGAAAGATTGCAGGTGACATGAAAATTGGTCTGTCGACTCATTCGATAGAACAGGCACAAGAGGCATTAAAAAAGAATCCTGCCTATATCGGATTTGGGCCTGTTTATCCGACTACTGCGAAAGCCAACCCGGATAAACCTGTCGGTACCGACCAATTGAACCAGGTACTTGGCTTTTCGAAGGTTCCTGTCGTTGCAATTGGTGGAATATTTCCCGAAAATATTCAATCGGTTATTAATGCAGGAGCCAGAAACATTGCAATGGTCCGATATTTTATGCAAACCGATGAGTTCGAGAAAAGATTAGAGTTCTTAAATGAATTATTAAACAAGCAAAAATGAGTACCCAAATACAAAAAGCAAAAGAAGGAATCGTTACCCTGGAAATGCTGGAAGTTTCGGCAAAAGAAAATGTAGATGCAAATTGGCTGCGTGAGGAAATTGCAGCAGGAAGGGTTGTAATTCCTAAAAACAAGAATCATAATTTTTCTGTCAGGGGAATAGGGAAGGGATTGAGCACAAAGATTAATGCCAATATCGGTACCTCAGATAAACATTGTAATTTATTAGAGGAAATGGAGAAAATGAAAGTGGCAATTAAATATGGCGCCGATGCAATTATGGATCTTTCCACAGGTGGAAATCTGCGAAATATTTTAAAACAAATTCTTTCAGAATCCTCGGTTATGGTCGGAACGGTTCCTATATACGGTGTTGCCAGCCGTATATTATCTGAGGGCAAAAAGATAACCCAACTAAATCCCGAAGACTTATTCCAGGAAATAGAAATGCAGGCACAAATGGGAGTCGATTTTATGACCTTGCATTGTGGTGTTACAAAATCTGCTCTATCATTTTTATTCAATGATGAAAGGGTTTGCGGCGTTGTAAGCAGGGGAGGAGCATTGCTAAAACGATGGATTATAGATAATAACAAGGAGAACCCGCTTTATGAACAATTCGACCGGGTTCTTGAAATCTGCAAGAAATATGATGTTACCATTAGTCTGGGTGATGGACTTCGTCCGGGATGTGGTTCAGACGCTACCGACAGGGGCCAGGTAGCCGAATTATTAATACTTGGAGAACTGACCGATAGGGCAAGAAACTACGGTGTTCAGGTTATGGTCGAGGGTCCCGGGCATATGCCTTTGGATCAGATAGAAGCAAACATGAAACTGATGAAAAGGATTTGCCACGAAGCTCCATTTTATGTACTTGGCCCTTTAACAACCGATTCTGCTCCGGGATACGATCATATTGTTGGAGCCATTGGGGGAACAGTTGCTGCTATTCATGGTGCAGATTTTTTATGTTATGTAACTCCCGCGGAGCACTTATGTTTGCCAGATATTAACGATGTAAAAGAAGGAGTTATAGCCAGCAGAATTGCAGCACACAGTGCCGATATTGTGAAAAACATCAATGGTGCCCGCGAACGCGATTATACTATTTCCAAAGCCCGCTATCAGTTAGATTGGGAAACAATATTCGATAATGCCATTGATCCTGAAATTGCCCGTAAAAGGAGAAAGGAATCGGAAAGCAGCAATGAAGACCATTGTACAATGTGTGGCAATTTGTGTGCAGTTAAAAACGATAAAAACATTTGATGGAATATTTTTTAACCATTGCTGCCTCTGATACCAGCGGAGGCGCAGGAATTCAGCAAGACCTAAAAGTAGCCCGCGATTTGGGCTACTGGGGTCTTTCTGCTCTAAGTGGCATTACAGTACAAAACTTTAATAACGTATTTGAAATAGAAGCTGTAAGCCCTTCTTTACTGCAATTGCAAATAGAACAATGTATCCAATCGTTTCCTGTTCGAGCTATAAAAATAGGAGCCATTTGCAGCATTCCCAACATAAGGGCAATATCCGATTGTTTAAGGAACAATAACGTAAAACACATTGTGCTCGATCCTGTGCTTTTTTCAACCAGCGGCAAAGCCTTTCTTGAGCCTTCCGGATTAAAGGTTTTAAAAGAAACACTATTCCCATTTGCAGAATTGATAACTCCCAATAAACCCGAGTTCGAAATGCTAACAGAACAAAAAATCAATACAATTGATGAGGGTATTGAAATTGCAAAGGTAAAATGCAAGGAGTGGAATACTTCTATTTTGCTAAAAGGAGGGCATTTTAATGATGCGATAATTAAAGAAGCACTCGTATGTCAAACGGACGTGAAATGTTTTAAAAGGGAACGAAAAACATTAAAATATGAACATGGAACCGGTTGTACTCTTTCTACAGCTCTTGCCTGTTTTTTAGGGAAGAATATACCATTGATCGACTCATACCATTTGGCTTCGGATTACCTGGTTAAGCATTTTATTGGATTACAATCATTTTTCAACCATTAGTTGTATTGTGCTGAAATGTGCAGGGTTTATAAACATATTATATCTGTGAATGTTTTGTTGCTTTAAATAGTAACTGTTATTGAATCCATCGAATTCTTGAAGAACATTATATTCGGAAATTTCTTTTTCAGCAGTTCAGCTTTCTTCGACCATTCTTCATTTTTTCCAGGCGGAATATGCATCAGGACAATGTATTTTGGATTGATTGTTTTTAAAATATAATCTAAATCCGATTCTCCTGACTTTAAAAGATTATAATACAGAAATGCAACATCAACTGAGTCTACTAGTTTATTATTCTTTGAAATATAGTCTTGTATGGCATTTAACTCAATATCGCCCGAATGGAAAATTTTTATTCCATCCATCTCGAATAAAAAACTCACATTAAACATGGTCTCTTCCAAATCAATGCTGTCTCTATAAAACGATAAGTGTTTAAGGCCGATAACCTGAACAGGTATGCTTTGAATGGTTTCTGAAATGCTATGATTTATTTCCGGGGTTATTATCTTAAACTGTTTCTTTTTTCCAATGAAGCCAAAGCAGG
Source organism: Bacteroidota bacterium (assembly GCA_024640925.1). Classification (GTDB taxonomy): domain Bacteria; phylum Bacteroidota; class Bacteroidia; order Bacteroidales; family UBA10428; genus UBA10428. The sequence continues at coordinate 3,296 of JAHEEB010000177.1, forward strand.
TGCCATCGATAAATACAATGGAAGGTTTACTTGTTACAAATGGAATGTTTTTATACTTCGACAAATATTCATTAATCAAAATGGGATCGCAATGGTCCTTATGGTAATGTGTTAACAGGTATAAACTGATATTATCAAAGGGAGCCGTGGAATTCATTATTTTGTCAGTTACCTCTTTTGGTGGAACAGGAAATGCTCCATAACCATCGCTAAACAGAGCATCAATCAACACTTTGTGAGTTGACGATTCCAGTAAAAAACCTTCATTGGCAATATTTGTAATTTGCAAATTGTTATGAGATGCTTGTGAATAGGTAATGTTCAGATTAACAGATATCGCAAGAAGGAAAATAAGGAGTGTTCTCATAGAGCTATTTATTGATGTGATTTTGGGTTACCTTTTTACCAATTGTTTAAGGTAAAAATAACCAGGAATTTATTATTTGACGAATGTTTTCAACTATTTTAATTCAGCAGCAAAATCCGATAACTTCTTGAAATGCTTGGTGTGTTTGATTACTGTACCTTCCTGAATACTTTTTTGTGTTTTTATTTTCTTTTGATTATGTTTGTTGCAAACACTTTCCACTGGACCCTAAATTTCTATCATCATGCAGCTAGAAGTGTTATAATTTCAGATTTAAAAGCATAGTTAACTCTTTTGCTCGCATTACCATGTATATTTCTGACAAATCTTTGGTTGAGAGTTTGAAAGACGATGATGTCAGCGCCTTTAATGAACTTTATAGCCGGTATCATTCAAGAGTATTTCAGTTAGGAATAAGGTTCCTTCCATATAAAGAAGACGCTGAAGAGATAGTGCAGCTGGTTTTTATTGCTGTATGGAATAATCGAAATAAAATAGATGAAAACCAAAACGTTAGTGCATACATATTATCCATTGCACGTCATTGCATATATAATGCATTAAGAAAAGCCGTATACAGACAAGGATACATCGATTATTTAGGGCAAAATGATACGGATCATTCGTTTATAACCGAAGAAGTTGTGTTGTTTAACGAACTTGATGCTCTCTTGCACAAATTCCTTGAAAACATGCCCCCAAAACGTCGCGAAATATTCAGGTTACATCGCGAAGAAGGCTTATCCTATAAAGAAATTTCAACCCGACTTTCTATCGCAAGCAGCACGGTGAATACACAACTCACGAAAGCACTTAATTATATTCGCCAGAATATCAGGCTTATATACTCTGATAAATAAAATCTTGAATTATTTTGTTCTTACCAATCATTAGATTTCCCCACTTAAGGTAATATATTATATAACTATTATGGAAAAACAGTTCAACATAAAAGATTTATTGGAAAAATTCCGCAAGGGTGAAGCCTCATCCATGGAATTGAAGAAGCTTTATGAAATATTGAAGGAAAATAATAATCAGGAAATAGTATCGATGATTGATGAGGAATGGACAAAAACAGATAATGAGGAGAAATCTCCCGATTCCGAATCATTATTAAAACATATTCATGAAAGAGCAGGAATAACTGTTCCCCAGAAAGCTCATTCCGGTCGCGTAAAAGTAATTCGACGCAGTTTGCAATTCGCTGCAGTATTTTTAGTTGCTTTTCTTCTTTCCTGGTTATTAAAGCCAAGCACTTCAATTCCATCAGAAGAACGTGGGGATAAAAAAATAAGCTATTTCAAGATCACAGTACCCTATGGTTCTAAAACAACTGTTGAATTGCCCGATAGTTCCGAAGTTGTGCTGAATTCAGGAAGCAGTCTTGAATATCCCGATCGTTTTGGTGCAACCGATCGTACTGTATACCTGCATGGCGAGGCATATTTTAATGTAAGGCGCAATGAAAACAAACCTTTTTATGTTAAGACGAACGAAGTTACCATTAAAGTTCTCGGCACACAATTTAATGTTAAGTCTTTCCCCGAAGAGAATATTATGGAAACTGTTCTGGTTTCAGGCTCGGTAGAAATACTTCCGAATGAACAGACTTTTAATACGAAAAAACAGGAATATAAAAGAATACTTTTAAAACCAAATGAGAAAGCAGTTTTCTTACACGATACCATATCCACTTCGGTTGTTAAGGCAGAAATAGAGAAACCTGTAGAAAACAGTATTCTAACAGCAACTGTTGCTTCGCAGAAAACTGAAAAAACAGAAACAGACATTGCCTGGAAAAATAACATTCTTGTGCTAAACAATGAACCTTTTAAAGAAATCATTAACAAGCTGGAACGGTGGTATAATGTTCGTATTACTATAAATGATGAAGCATTAGGAAATGTTCGGTTTTCTGCCCGATTTAACGGCGAGTCTATTGCAGAAGTTATGAATGCTCTCAGCTATACTCAACCATTTAACTATAAGATTAATAAAAATATGGTAGTAATTACAACAAATAAACACTAACCCCATTTTGCCTATGGAAAAAAAATAAAAAATTAAAAAAGTGGGACATTCAATACCCACATGAATTAACCTAATTAACTAATTTTTTTACCTAACCTAAACATTACAATGCATGAAAATAATTTCATATTTTCTAACCCATTGGAAATCTAAAACTTTCCTGCATATGAAACTGACTACATTGCTGTTAGCTGTTAATCTGATGCAGATAGCAGCTATAAGCTATTCCCAGAAAAGCAGCTTTGATATTCATTTCAATCAAACTTCGCTTAAAGAAGCCCTATCTACAATAGAAAATCAGAGTGACTATAAATTTGTTTACCGCGAAAGTGATATTGAAAACAAGACAGTCACCATAGCCGCCAAAGATGTGGCTATTAATGCGGTTTTAGATGGATTATTGGCTAATACAAACAATCAATACAGAATATTGGACAATAACCTGGTAATCATAGCATCCAATGAGGTATTACAACAAATCAGTGTGAACGGTATAGTTACTGATGGCAGTACCGGCGAACCTCTGGTTGGTGTAAATGTTAAAATTGAAGGAACCTTAGCAGGTACAATCACTAACTCAGATGGTAAGTATTCGCTTGATAATGTAAAACCCGAAGATGTGCTGGTATTCTCCTATGTAGGGTATCAGACTATAAAAATTACGGTTTCTTCGCAAACTGAAATAAATGTTCAATTAGTTTCAGATATTGAACAACTGGAAGAGATAGTAGTGGTTGGATATGGTACCCAGAAGAAAAGCGATGTAACCGGGGCTGTTATTTCTGTTTCAAATAAAGAAATTACTGCACGCCCTGTAAATAACATTATTGAAGCCATGCAGGGTAAAGCCGCAGGTGTTGATGTTACAACAACCATGCGTCCTGGAACCCTTGGCGAAATTAATATTCGTGGTGTACGTTCTATCACCGCTGAAAACAAACCTCTTTATGTAATCGATGGTATTCCTGTAAATTCCACAAGTGGAATAGAAACCTTAAACCCACAAGATATTGAATCTATCGATATATTAAAAGATGCTTCCGCAACAGCAATTTACGGTTCACGTGGTGCAAATGGTGTTGTTTTAGTTACCACAAAACGTGGATCAAGTGGTCGTCTTTCAGTAAATTATGCAGGGTCGGTTACTACGCAAAAAATGATTTGGCGTTCTGAATATATGAATGCAGCGGAGTATATCGATTTCATTCGTTGGGGAGAGTATAACAAAGATCCTGATGGTTACGCCCGGGGAGACCAACCAAGTCTCGAAAACGATGGTGAGATTGTTCTCTTCACTGCAGATCCTACTGCCTGGAACAATATACAACGGGGGTGGTCAGGTGGAACCTGGGATGCTTCAAATCTCGAAACCTTTGATTGGATAAAGGAAGTATCGCAACCAAATATTGCTCATGAACATACTTTAAGCGCAAGTGGTGGAACTGAAAAAATAAAAGCCTATGGTTCCATTGGTTACCTGAATAATCAAGGTACAATAAAAGGTCAGGAATACCAGCGTTATACCATTAGAACCAGTGTTGATATTACTCCGGTTGAGTGGTTTCAGTTCGGGACAAGTTTGAATGCTTCGAGGGAGTATCAGGATTATGGTCAGGCAAACATTGGCGGTACAATGACAGGTTTTGCAACTGACCTTATTGGATCAGCCGCAAAAATTTACCCGTATACACTTCCATATGACGAAGATGGTAATCTTATAACATATCCGGGCGGGCAATCGCGTGTTGCCACTATAATAAATGAGTGGAAATATTCTACCAATCAGCGCGAAACCATGCGTATAATGGGATCGTTGTTTGCCGAAGTTAA
>JAHEEB010000004.1:0-12947 GCA_024640925.1 Bacteroidota bacterium
TTCCCATTCAAAATTAAACCACACCCAATTTATATCTATTGCATTCAGAATGAGTATTAATGTATTTAGAAATATCAGCAAAAATACACCTGCTTTATATTCATTTCTCAAAGCGGTTGTCTTGAAGTTTCTGTGAGATTTCTTTTTTATCCTTTTTAACTGATCCGCTGATGCTAAATCTTTGTCTATTATTTTCTTGTTTGAAGTTCTGAAGAAAATGAATATGCTGATTGATAAACTGATAAGGAAGCTGAGGATTATAAGAAAATCAAAGTCTTTGAATACAGAGCTAAATAGTTTCTGAATAAATGTAACAATGGTTGAAGCAAATTTATCAAACAGAGGATTCGAACTTCTATATATTGCAATGAAAACAAGAATAATAATCAGGGGAATAATAAAAATTCTGAATTTTCGAAAATATCCACCTATTTTATGACCTTTTATCTTTGATTTCGATAATTCCTTCAGAAAGTTGGATTGAGAATTAAACAGGTTAGATATTGATAATCCCAAAATACTCAAAACAGATTTTGCTTCAGGGTAAATAAGAATTCCAACAAATAGAAACAGAACTAGAAAATTAATAATGTAAGAAAATACAGAGTGGGTTATTACTGTAAACAGAGCGGTTAATAATAAACCAATACCACATGTTATCTGATTCTTCTTTTTAAAACGATATTGGTTAGAAATTCTTAACCATATTACTATAAAAGTTTCTGTTGCTAACAGATTAAGTCCGGGAGCTTGTCTGTGAAAAAACGCTGTAATTACTATAGAACTTAAAAGAACAATTAAAAACTCAAATTTTCTATTCATGTGTTTTTTATTGAATGGAATAGCCATGAAGTATAAAATCAATTGTATTCAAATACCTATGATTTATTTTGACTTGTGAGACCTCATAGCTATTCCATAATTTAAACTATTTTAAAATGCAGAATATCAAACGCCTGAACTAATTTTATCGGAATTCTGATCGCCATACCAATCAACTTTTTTAGAAAAGAACATCACTAGTCCAAGTATTATAACCAGTCCGATATTGCCAAGAAGTAATGCATAATCAGCAATTTGGAGGATTGTAAACAAATAAGTGTAAAGTAAAGCGAGCAAAACCAAAACAATAATTGTAGTTTTTATCTGTTTGAAAATAGATTGCATATAAAAACTTATCATGGAAATAATAACCAGGCTTGAAACCAGGTATGCAAGATTGAATCCGATATGTTCCGCTAAAGCAATTAGTAAGGAATAAAATATAACCAGAGCTAGTCCTGTAATTAGATACTGTATTGGATGAACTCGTTTTTTGCCGGTAATTTCCGAAAAGAAGATAATGAGAAAAGTTAAAATGATAAATAGAAATGCGTATTTGACCGAACGTGTTGATTTTTGATATGTGTCAACGGGCAATAACAATTTCACTCCGGATTTCTGGTATTCGGAATAGCTTATACTCCCGTCATATGAAGATTTTTGAGGAAAGTTTCGGTTAAGTTCAATCGATGGCCATGTAGCAGTAAATCCCGAATCGTTCACCTCGCTGGGAGAAGGAAGTGTTGCTCCGTCAAAACTTGGCGTATTCCATGTCGACGATAGGGTAATGGTAGAGGAGTTCCCAACAGGAGTAAAATAGATAGCTTCACTGCCATTGAGTTTAAGATCCATACTAAATATGTACTCCTTCTTTGTATCAATAGGAATTTTAGAATAGAGTCCCGATTGGAACATAGAGCATTTATCCGATCCGGGCGAGAATTCATGGATTTCATCATTCCACTTTAACGTCATAATGTTATTGAGACCTTTTAAATCGGTTATACCCATAACAAGTCTGGCATCTTCCCAGCGGATCTCATTGTAAGAATCAGGTAAGTCTATAAAATCTTCCGGTTTAAAAGTCCCTGTTATATTGATTTGGCTTGAATAAAGTATAACATTGTAAATTCCTCTATGTTTTGGTATAGGTATAAGTTTCCCATCTATTTTCAGATCATTCGGAAGGATATGAAAATAATACTCCGAATTATTTATTGTTGAATAAGGAACAACAAGCACAGGACCAGTAATCGTTTGTTCCTGCCCCCATTTACTGGTTATCTCGTTTATGGCATCGGATTTTGTCTCTTCCCTTTCCTTTATTAGAATAATTACCATAAGTGAAGGGATTAATAACAATAGAGAAAGTACAATAACAATTAATAGTTTAAGACTAATTGATTGTTTTATTTTGCTGTTTTTTTCAATTTGTTCTGTCATAACTGTTCGTTTTAATTTGACATATCTAAAGAAAATAAGTTTATTTATTTTGCCTGTTTATGAGTTTGTTAAGATTTTCCAGGTGTTCGGTAAATAATTTCCGGCCCAGGGGAGTAGCTTTGTAGCGGGTATTTGGCTTTTTCCCGATAAATTGTTTTTGTATTTCTATCAATTCGTTTTTTTCAAGGCTGGATAAATGACTGGCAAGGTTTCCGTCTGTAAGTTCGAGCAGTTCTTTTAATGAATTATAATCTACCCATTCGTTGACCATAAGTACCGACATAATACCCAGCCTTATCCGGCTATCGAATATTTTATTTAAACCTGATATGATGTTTTTCATATTAGATTATGAATTGCGTTCGTATCGGAAATACATTACCGAACCATAAACAACATGCAGAATACCAAAACCAATAGCCCAAACCAGGAGCCCGTAGCCATAAAAGACCGATGCAATCAACCCTAGTATTACCTCAGATGCCCCAAGCCATCTTATCTCCGATAATGTATACTTACCGGCATTTATTAAGGCAAGGCCGTAAAAAATTAATGTTGCAGGAGCTATTAAGAAGATAATTCCATAATAGAGAAGAATGATACAAAACAAACCACCTGTTACCAACGGAATTGCCAGATTGATTAACATTAGCCTTGATACATTGCTCCAAAGCAATAATCCTTGTTTTTTTGCTTTTCTGGCAGTAAAGAAAAAGGCAATCCCAATTGCCAGAACCAGCATAATAAGAGCATCGGCACAAAGCGGAATGAGTGATTCGTAGTGAATGCCTTTACCCTCCAAAAAGAAAGTAACCGGATCAAAATATCTCAGGTCGTATTCCAGGTAAAAAAAAGCGAAGATTGATCCCAACAAGGCCACTATGCCTGCTGAAATGCCACTTAGTCCACTTAGTGAAAGAAACCTGGAGGAGCGCTCCATAAGGTTTTTTATTTCACTTAATTGATCGATTGAGTTATTATTCATATAAAAAAGAACTTTGAGATACAAAGTAAAAACATTTGATTTTATTTTCCAAACATTCATTCATTAATTTTTACAGATTTTGAAATATTGAGCCCATATTGAGCATTACACAGACAGAGCTAAAAATTACAACCTTACGCAAACTAAAGCATTAGCAGGAATTGCCCTGTATATGGCAACAGCATCTTTTTGTGACAGGTATAACACTATTTCCGGTTTGTATTCCGGAATTTGAAAATGAAGGAGAGAGTAGCAATTATTAAAAAAAATTGCGATTTTATCTCTCAGAATGAATCGGTTTTTTTCAAACCAATCTTTTTTACCAGACAGCGAATCCTGGAACAAATAAATTCTTATTCCCGAATCCAAATCCAATGAACAAAACATAGAAGGTTTTATGTTTGTATCTGGCATATAAACTGATTTGGCGGCTTCAATGCTGTCTTTGGGTGCTCTTTTTACGGTTAAAGGCTCTTTTTCAATTGAGCTGGTCTGCATAACAGTTGAGAAGGGAGCTGAAAACATAGTTAAGTAACTTTGTTTATCCATTGAATTGAAAAACCGATCGGTTTTGTACTTCTGAATTTCTGCGCAATGAATGGTCACCCCATGAAGTTCCAGTCGTATTGTACTATCTGACAAATCCAACACTATGCCTATTGAATCAGATTCTGTCATGGATAAGCGCGATTTAAGAAATGCCTCTTCTTTAGCCAGACTGTCAAGTTTTGGAACTTTTTCGAATAACAAATAAGCAGAACTATCCTGAATTGATAAGCGTTCATTTTTCTGCTTAAGTGAATCTAGTTTTTTTATGGGCGCTAAGATACTTGTCGTTATATATATACTCAGGAGTAGAAGAAACAGCATCAGAAAAGTAAAGGTGAGTTTGTTTTTTTTCTTTGTTTTTAATCCTAACTCTGATGTTTTAGAAACCAGACTCATAATACAGATATTTTAGCATTAATACATAATTACCTTTGAACCAACATTGAGTGTCTTATAGACATATTCAAGATCTTCGTCATTAAGTCTCACACAGCCGTGGGTTACAGGCATGCCCAAGAGTCTTTGATACAGAGTGCCATGTATCAGGTATCCACTTCCAAGGCTTAAAGCATAATCGCCCAAAACTCCGTATTCGAAACGTGAAGGGTCGTTGGCTGAAGGGACCGGCAAACCTTCCTCACGAAAAGCCCAATCAGGTTTTTTCCAGACTGGAGACTCTGTTTTTCCCTTGATACTGTATTCTCCCCTGGGAGTTTTAAAGACCCAATGTTCCTTATCATCGTATTCAAGTTTGATATAACTCCCCGTTGAACATTTTCCCTGACGAAGCAGTACCTCTTTTCTATAAACATAAAATCTGTTGTCGGAAATATTAACAATCATGTATGTTGACTGAGGAATCTGTTTTGCAAGTTTTTTCTCAAGTCTTGTTAACGATTTTATTAGCTCACTGCTTTTTTTATTGGCAACTAACAGTTCCTGCTCTGATAGTTGTTCCTGACTTTTATTAACAGACAAAAAGATTGCTTGTTGTATTGCAGGGACCACATATAAAATGAGAGTAATACTGATTAAGGCAAATAAGAGACCGGCAGAAAAACTCCGAATAATCATTTTTGATTTAGGCGAGATCTGTAGTATAGAACCCCACCTTTTGATATTATTATGGCATTGCCATAAATAACAAATAAGTTTATCAAAACCCTTTCTAAACGTTTCTTTCCATTCCATACCTGTCAAAAATTATAATACGAATCAAGGTTTTTAAGCGAACCAACTATCAAAACAGGAGTTCCTGATGGTACAAGGTTAAAAAGGTTATCGACATCTTTATTAGTTAAAGCAACACAACCATCAGTCCAGTCTACTCCCTTACCACCGCCACCATGAATTTCTATTGAACCACCTATTTGATCCGACTTTTTTATAATACCATTTCTAATATTTAATTTAAACCGTTGATGATCATTTTCGTTTGGATAATTGATTAGTAGGGCTTTGTGATATTTGGTGCTATTACCATTCTTTTTACCGATAATTTTATATTCACCTTCGGGTGTGGCTTTGTCACCACTATAAAGTTTGTTGCCAATCCAGTTCCTACCCAATTCTACAGTATAGGTTCTTTTAATATTTCCTTTAAAATAAAGCATACCTTGATGTGAAAACTTATCGATAATTAGCACATATGACTTGTTTTTCCGGGATTTATTAATGGCTTTTTCTGATAATCTCTGCCATTCCTCAATATTGGTGAAATATTCCGATAAGATACTATCGGTGTATTCAAATGCTTTCGTATAACAATTATAAGCTTTGTCAAGTTTGTTATGACTGTTAAGGTATTCGCTCTTTTTATAAGCAATATCCGATTCTGATAAGAATAGAACAGCATGGCTGAATTCTTTTCTGATTTTTTCGGGAACAGGCAATTTTCTAATGAAAGGGTCGAATGTATTTAGCTCGTCCTTTAGTCCTCTTATACCAGATTTAACCGAGGCTTTTAAATCTTTCGATATAATAACAGCTTGTTTTTTAGCTTTATTAGCGAAATAGATAGAAAAAGTTGCAGAAAATTCAGATAGAAAGAATTGGCGTTTAAAAATAGACTTTTCATTCTGTACCCTCAAGTGGTACATTGCCGATTTATAAAGTTTTTCTGAATCTTGGAATAATTTAGGGAAATAGATATGAGCCTTGCTTTTTCTTGCATCAGCAAGCGATTTAAGAGCTGTCTTAATTTTTTCTGAAGGTGGTTTTTGAGGTAGGTTTAAAAGGATAAAGCAAATTCCGGGTACAAAAAATAAAATCAGGACAAAGGCAACTTTTTTTCTTTTTAAAACCATGAAATATTTTGAACTTAATATGAAAATCCCCGGTTGAAAAACCGGGGATGATGCTTTTAGATATTTTTATCTAAAAATTATTATTTAGTTTTATCAATAGCACCTTTTAATTCTCCGTTTACTTTTAAGCTGATATCATTAGCAGATTTAGCTTTGTCAAGAGCTTGAATGAAATCACCTTTTGCAATAAGGGCACTAGCTTCACTTAATGTAGAATCAGCAGTTGCGATATCTGTTTTGATAAGATCAAGAGCAGCAGCACCTTCTTTACCTTTAGGAGCTTTAATAACTAATTTGCTGTTTTCTGTAGAAAGAAGTTTAACCTGAACCATTAATGTGTCAGCTTGTGATTTAACTTCTGCTTTTTTTGCTTCTACCTGACCAGCAATTTGTTGAGCTTGTTCAGCTATACCACTAAGTTTAGCTGGAGCATCGCCGAAATTTTTGAACATCTTCGATTTTTCAGTTTCAATAGTTGCTAAAATAGCATTCAATGAATCCTGAAGAGCTACAAACTGTTCTGGAAGATAAGCGTCAGCCTGTGCTGTTTTAGCAGCATCAAGAGCAGCAGTTGCAGCATCGATTTCGGTTTGTGGAACTTTGCCACAGCTAGTTAATACTAGAACAAAACTAAGAGTTGCTAGTCCAATTAAAAGATTTTTTTTCATTTTAGTTTATAGTTTAAATGTGTAACCTGTTAATATTAATGTAGTTTTTGTTTTCTTTGAAAGGTATAAAAATCGATGCAAAATTAAATTGTTTTATTAAGCTTGCAAATTAAATAACGGAATTTTTTTTAAACTATTTTCCAAGACATTTAATAATAACAAAACAGAATTTCTGAAATCGAAAAAGCCAGAGATCTCTTTTTCCGACTTTGCGAATTCCTGAGTTTTTGGCACATGTTTTTATTTGCCATTTATGGTATAAAAAAATGTTGGGGATTTATTTCAGGGGGATAGTGAATTTAAAGTTACTTCCTTTTCCCTCAATACTTTCAACCCATATTTTCCCGTTGTGTTTTTCAATAAATTCTTTGCAAAGAAGAAGACCTAAACCTGTGCCTCTTTCTTTTGCAGTGCCTAAAGTAGAAACGGCAGTGTCTATCCGGAAGAGCTTTTTTAGATTTTCCTCAGGGATGCCCACTCCTGTATCAGCAACAGTTATTTCAACTTCAGATTCGTGTTCAACGGCATAAATTGTTATACGTCCTTTGACAGGGGTGAATTTTATCGAATTAGATACAAGGTTACGAAAAACTGTTTTTATCATGTTTTCGTCGGCTAAGATCATTATATTCCGATCTGTGAATGTTTCTAATGTTATTTCCTTTTGTTGTGCTTCTCCAGAGAGCACTTTATATGTTTCTTCGATAATAGTTGCTAATTTATACAGCGCAGGATCGAATGAAATACGACCAGTTTGAGTACGTGACCATTGTAATAAATTTTCAAGCAGATAGTATCCGCTTTTTGAACTAATATTGATTAATCGAAGATAATTCTGAATTTTGTCTTCAGTAATTTTTTTTTGGTTGATTAATAGCAACTCAGAAAATCCGATTAGTACATTAAAAGGATTTCGCAAATCGTGTGCAATAATTGAGAAAAATCTGTCTTTAGTGGCGTTTAATAAAGTTAGCTGCTCATTTGTTTCCTGTAATTTTTCTGCCTGTTTTTGTATTAATTGTTGTTTTTCGAAAAGTATACTGTTGGCTTTTTTTAGGTTTTCTGCCTGAAGACTTAATTCTTCAGCTTGCTCTTCAACCTGCTGCTGACGTTCTTCCAGAATAGTGTTGGTTTCGTTAAGTTGTTCATTATAAGCTAAAAGATCTTCACTTTGTCTGATAATTTTTTGTTCAGCTATTTTTTTATCAGTTATATCACTAAGAATACCAATCAAACCTATAGTTTCTCCTTTCGTATTAATAATAGCACATTTAGTTGTTGACAGAATCAGTGTCTGATTATTTTTTGTCAAAGTTTCTTCCTTGTTTATTATGGGTATACCTGTATTGATGATGTTTTTTTCTTCTTCAAAATTTTTTTGAGCAATTTCTTTAGTGTAAAAATCAAAATCGGTTTTAAGTATAATGTCCTTTTCATTTTTTTCGCCCATAAATTTTATGGTAACATCATTTAGTACAAGAAATCGTAGTTTGGTATCTTTTATAAAAATGAAATCGGGCATATTGTTTATTAATGTTTTGAGCTGGTTCCGCTCGTCAAGAATGCTGGTATGTATCATTCCTTTGACTATTCTTGTAATGAAATAGGTGACCCAAAAGGTGAATAAGATTAACGCTAATAATCTAAACCAAATTGTTTTCCACCATGGAGGAAGTACAATAATTTCAATCGATGTTCCTTCTTCATTCCATATGCCATCATTATTTGAAGCTTTTACTTTAAATGTATATTTGCCAGGATCGAGATTTGTATAAGAAGCTTCACGTTTTGTGCCGCAATTAATCCATTTTTTATCAAAACCAACCATCATATAGGTGTATTGATTTTTTTCGGGAACCGTATAATCAAGTGCTATAAATTCGAATGTAATAAAATCTTCGAAGTGCTTAAAGACGATTTTCGCAGTTTCACTAATATCGTTTGTTAGAAGTACTCTTTTATTAATTACCTCACCAATTTTTACAGGTTGATTAAATAATTTTAAACCTGTAATTACAACAGGAGGTATATTATTATTATATCGGATACTATCGGGATAAAATGAGTTGAACCCATCTGATCCACCAAAAAACATTTCTCCATCCTTTGTTTTTAATGCCCAACCTTTTAGGCTCTTATTCAGTAAACCATCTTTATTGTCAAATACGTATACATCTTCGGTTTTGGAATTAAATTTTGCCAATCCTCTGTTTGTTGCAACCCATAATAAATTATTGTTATCTATCAGAATTGAACTTACAGAATTTCCAGGTAATCCATTATGAGTAGAATAGTTAGTAAACTTACCTGTTTTAGGGTCGAATTTGTCTATACCTGTAGCCTGGGTTCCAAACCATATAATGCCATCTTTATCCTCTGCAACACAATAAATTATGTTACTACTCAACGAATTTTTATCGTCGATATGTCTGAGAGTCTTGAATTTCAGATCGAGTGGCATTTTCGAAAAATCGTAATCATTCAGGTTCAAAACACTTACTCCATAATAGGTTGTAAAATATAAGTTGTGTTTACTATCCTCAAAAATCTGTATTAAACCATTATTGCATAAAGAATTTGGATTTCCTTCCGTGGGGGAATAATTATAAAAACGACTGGTTTTTCTATCAAACAAATCAACTCCTCTGTTCAATGTGGCAACCCAAAGATTTTGTTTACTATCCTCAAAAACATACCAAATATGTTGATATGAAATTGAAAATGGATTCGAGGGATCGGGTAAGTAAGCACGGAATTTATTATCCTTCATTCTTCCTAATCCTCCATTAAAAGTTCCAATCCATAAAATACCTTCGTGGTCTTCACAGAGCGAAATGATGGCATTGCTGCTAATTGAATTTCTATCGGCAGGATTATGCAGATAATGTTTAAACTTACCTGTTTTTCTGTTTAATTTGTTTAACCCATAACCATCTGTACCAATCCAAATATCTCCCGATTTGCTTTCCGCAAAACAAAGTGTTGAGTTATTACTTAAGCTTTCCTTATCGCTGGGTCTACAAAAATATCGCTGAAACTTTTTCTTGTATGGACTATATTTCTCAAGACCTTTCCCAGCTCCTGTTCCAATCCACATGTTACCGGCTTTATCTTCATAAAAAGAAACCAATGAATTGGTAGAAAGTGAATAATAATTTGATGGATTAGAAGAACAATAGCTGAACTTTCCGGTTTTTTTATTGAAAATATTTACACCGCCTTTTTCTCTTGCTCCTATCCAGATTAGGCCATTGCGAGCTTCAGTAATACCAAATAAGAGATTGTCATTTGGACCTGAATCTGTGCCGTTTGATTGATATAAAACAAACTTATCTTCTTTTCTATACCAGACTAATAGTCCGTTAAAGTCAAGAGTAACAAAAAAATCTCCATCCTTATCAATTATAATTCTTTTTTGTTGGTTGCTGAATATTTTAGCTTTAGGATGCTCGATAGGTTTTGGAATAAATGAATTCAGTTTATCATCAAAATAAAAAAGTTTGTTACTATAACTTGCTACCCAAATTATGTGTTGAGGATCCTCGGCAAATGAATAAACAAGAGTTCCATTTGAATAAGTTACATCATCTTCTTCGAGAGTATACTTTTCAGCATCAATAATATTGGTGTAAATTTGACGATTATCGTATAGTTTAAACCTGAAAATGGCTCCGAAAGTTGCCACCCACAGATATCCCCTACTATCAATAAAACAACCAGTTAAGGAAAGCTTGTTGTAAATTTCTTTACCATTTACCCTGAATGATTTTTTTGAAAAAACATTTTTTCGCTGGTCGAATAAATTAAGGTTTTCATTCGTGCATATCCACATATTCCGAAGAGTATCTTCAACCATTGCATATACTACATTGCCAGAAATAGAAGTAGAATCTTTTGAATCGGAAAGATAGTTTATAAAAGACAACCCATCGAAACGGTTTAACCCGCCCAAGGTACCTATCCACACGAAACCTTTGCTATCCTGATAAATGCAACTTGAGTATCCAAACGAAAGCCCTTCATTTGTAGTATAGTGATCAAATTCATAATTCAGATTCTGTCCATTTGAATAGAAGAAAACGGTAAAAGAGATGAAACAGGAAAGTAAAAATTTATTTGGTTTTTCTTTATACATATTTTTTTAATAGTCAGTAATTAGATGCTAATAAGAAATACGTAATTTTTATAAAATCTATCTCTTCCTAATAAAGATAACCAAAAAAGGCGAAACTTTAGGATGATTTTTTTCTTCGGTATATTTAAACTCAAATTGAGTAAAAGTGATATAAACAAACATTAATAAAGAACTAATCAAATCATTGAGTCGTATACAACAATTATAAATTATATAAAAGAAATCCGATGAATCCATTTTATACTCCTCGACAGAAGAAAATTTATGAAGATTATAAGGGTAAGAGCACCAAATTTCTGGAAGAAGCCATGAAACAAAAAAAACATGAAGATGATGTTCTGAAAGTAATAGAAGTAATACTTTATGAGCGAAATCCAGTATCCAGTGGTACTTAAAAATGCGAAACAAGATGCAATGAACCAAAATCGTAATTCGGCCGTAAGAAAATACATACTTTATATGGCATTAAGTGTATTACTTTTTTTTATCGGATTAAGTTTATCATTATATGAATATAAGAATCCTTCTCAAAATGGCCACCAACCTATTGTTGCAATAGGTGGTGTTTTTGCCGGATTCATTGCTTTTTTACGTAATTATAAACAATATTCAATAGCAAAAAAATCGCAAAGAAAAAAAGAGAATCGCTAAGGAAGTTTATCGGAAATACTGATTTAAAGTGATATTTTAAAATTAAACCCGAAAAAGGAATAACTGTTATAAAATTCTTTCATAATCAATCTCTTTGTTGATTATGTACTACTTTTGGAAAAAAAATTTTTAATGAGAATATTTGAAGATTTTAACCTCACAAAGCAATTGCATAATGCAATTATCGATTTGGGATTTGATAGACCAACGCCTATACAAATAGAGGCTATTCCTGTAATTCTTTCGGGAAGGGACATAGTTGGTATAGCACAAACTGGCACGGGTAAAACATTTGCTTACATGATCCCAATCTTAAAGGATTTGAAGTTTTCGAAACAAATAAACCCCAGAATATTGGTTGTAGTCCCCACTCGCGAACTGGTTTTACAGGTAGTAGAACAAACAGTAAGTCTCGCAAAATACTTAAATATTCGCGTGCTGGGTGTATATGGAGGAACAAATATTAACACACAAAAATTAGCCGTGGCCAAAGGTTCTGATATTCTTATTGCAACACCCGGACGACTATATGATTTGGCCATGCATGGGGCAGTTCAATTAAAAGGAGTTAAAAAATTGGTGATAGATGAGGTCGATGTAATGCTTGATCTTGGTTTTAGACACCAATTGCAAAATATTATTGATCTCCTTCCTGTTCGCAGACAAAATATTATGTTTTCAGCCACCATGACTGATGAGGTGAATGCGCTTATCGACAATTTTTTTGCTTCTCCTGCCAGAATTTCTATAGCGTTGAGTGGCACTCCCCTGGATAATATTGAACAACAATGTATCATGGTTCCAAATTTTTATACTAAAGTGAATTTGTTGTCTCATATACTAAAAGATAAGAAGGAATTTAATAAAGTATTGATTTTTGTGTCAGATAAAAAACGTGCTGATAAATTATATGAGGCAATTGAAAGCGAATATGGTTCGCAAACCAGCGTAATACATGCTAATAAATCACAAAATTACAGGATACGTTCTATTCAGCAATTTGATGAAGGAGCTAACAGAATAGTTATTACGACTGATGTAATGGCACGCGGATTAGATTTGGACAAAATTTCGCATGTTATCAATTTTGATACTCCGAATTACCCCGAAAATTACATACATCGTATTGGAAGAACGGGTAGGGCAGAGCAACAGGGTAAATCTATACTGTTCTATACAAAGGATGAAGAGGCGGCAAAAGAAGCGATAGAAACCTTAATGGATTACAAAATTCCATTGATTGATTTTCCACAGGAAGTGAAAATTTCTAATGAATTGACCCCCGAAGAGCGTCCACAAATAGTCGATGTTAAAAAGTCTCATTCAAAACCTGGTAAAGATGTCAGAGGGCCAGCCTTTCACGAAAAGAAGGAAAAAAATAAAAAAAC
>JAHEEB010000004.1:12966-18121 GCA_024640925.1 Bacteroidota bacterium
GAAAATGAAAGTCTACAAAAAGCCACAGACAAGGGGAGATAAGATTATCAATATGAAAAAGAAAAAATACCATCCCAAATAACAGATACTTTTTTCAACAACGCAGCCAGGTCTGAAGACTAAGCCATGTTGAGCACGAAATACACAAGAGGAATCATCTTAGTGTATTGATTTTCAAGGATTTGGCGCCATTAATTCACGTCGGTAACCTCTATATTTATCCGGAAAAATTTGTTTTAAACCAACCAAACTATTCAATTGCAGCACATTGTATAAATAGAAATTCCTGAAATGAAGAATGAGGAAAGAGCTTGTAAGAACACTAGCAGAATATGGAACGACTCGAACATTTATCATTTATAAAAAGTAGGGCCAAATTAGACTAATCAGCAAAATTTCAATGTTTTGCGAGTTTGGTTGGATGGAATTAAATAATAAAAGTTTTATTTTTCTTATTGCTTACAGCCTGCAAGGTGTAACTGATTAATCCCGAATTAGCGTCGATTTAGAGGTTTACAAATTCTTAATCTTGGGCTTTCTTTGAATAGAAAAATCCTTGGTTCAAGAATTAATCACAAATATTGAAGATCTATTAAAAGGTTTTCTTTATGTTAAAAAAAAGTATATTTTTGCAGACGAAACAAAGGGGTATAGTTTCCCTATGAATATAGGGAGCTAGCGGATAAATAAGATAAGTTATTCGTCTGATAACAAAGCAGAACTTCAAAAATTATCGGGGTGTGGCGCAGTTGGCTAGCGTACTTGCATGGGGTGCAAGTGGTCGCCCGTTCGAGTCGGGCCACCCCGACAAAATGGGTAACAACCCAACACAAAAGCTCGTAAATCTTATGATTTACGGGCTTTTTGTTTTTTCTGATACAAAATCGAAACAATTATTTTCAACCAAAATGTGACCTATTCGGATACCAAAATTAAATTTTACTTTTGGGTCACCGAATAGCACATAAGTAATTTATTTACAATTGATTGAATAATATTATTTAGGTGTTTTTGATAGGTTTTAAGAGGTCATTTTTCGAGTGTAAGGTGACCAGATTTTTAAAATGAATTAATAACAACTAAATCGTATTTTGTATGACAACAACAAACACTTTCGGAATCATCTTTTACATCAAAAGACAAAAAGAAAAAAAAGGTAAAGCTCCCATCTATGCCAGAATAACTGTTGATGGAAAAAGAGTTGAAGTCTCCATCAAAAAGGATATTGATGTTGAAAACTGGAGTAAAGGTAAAGGAATGGCCAAAGGCAAAGGCGAAGAAATAAAAGCTCTGAACACTTTCCTTGAACAAATCCGCAGCCGAATGGTAGAATGCTACCAGCATCTACAATTGAAGAAACAACTGATCACTGCTGTTAAAAACAAGTTTCTAGGTAAAGGAACGGTGTTTGGAGGCTGGATTTAATGAGTTTGTGGCTAAGTCGGTTGATATTACACTATTTAAAAAGAATCATTATTATGCACTAAATATTATTAATTAATAACTTTTGCATAATACAATATAGAACTAAGGAAAATAAAAAATAAAGTTCATATTATGCAATTATTATTATTTTGTAACTATTATTAGCATAATAAAGACTTATCTGATGCCAAAAGAGCGAAATCATAACTATCTCCTGAATTGGATTGAAAAATTGCAAGCCCAGGGTAAATATACATTTACTTATGACGATCCATATCTGGCAGAAAATATGGCCTTCAGAGGTGGGACAGCTATTCATAAGTTATTCATGAATCCGCAACCACGCTACTCAGAAGATATAGATCTGTTGCAAATAAAAGCAATGCCCATAAAAGAAACCATAACCCGCTTACAACAGCGATTATCTTTTTTGGGAGAACCTGACATCCGGCAAAAGGCAAATAACAATACGGTTGTTTTCAAATTTAATTCGGAAAGTATGCAGACTACCGTGCTGAAATTGAAAGTTGAAATTAACTGCCGGGAACATTTTTCCGTATTTGGTTTTAAGGAAATGGATTTTGTAATTAATTCAAGTTGGTTCAAAGGCACTTGCTTGCTCAAAACCTGTTTTATTGATGAACTACTTGGAACAAAATTGAGGGCTTTGTATCAACGCAGAAAAGGAAGGGATTTGTACGATCTATACAAGGTAATGAGCAACATTAAGGTAGATACTTCCAAATTATTGCAATGCTACCGGGAGTATATGAAATTTGTAGTCGCACAACCTCCTACCCAAAAACAATTTCTCCGGAATATGGAAGAAAAGATGGTGGACGATGAATTTTTGGGTGATATTAAATCGTTACTCCGTTCAGATGATAAATATGATCCAAATAAAGCCTGGGAGTTGGTGAAAACAGAATTAATTGAAAAAATATGAAGCATATGACTGATATACATTATTTTAAAAGGGTAGTTATACTTCAATTGAACCTAATTTCGAATTCAAATTTATTAATTTTGATTCTACAAAAATGAATCTATAAACAAATATTAATGAGTAAAACAAAACTCACCCTTTCTCAACTCGAGCAATACCTATCAAGAGCTGCTTGGATTTTAAAGGGCCCCGTAGATGCTTCTGATTTTAAAGTGTATATATTCCCTTTGCTGTTTTTCAAACGTCTATCGGATGTTTATGATGAGGAATACCAGCTTGCATTGGCCGAATCGAATGGCGATCTGGAATATGCAGCCTTACCCGAATTTCATCGTTTCGAAATCCCCAAAGATTGCCATTGGAATGATGTGCGCGAGTCAACTATCAATATTGGACAATCCATCGAAAAGGCTTTTCGTGGAATTGAACAAGCCAATCAGGAACTGTTATACGGCATATTTGGAGACGCTCAGTGGAGTAATAAAAACAAGCTTTCCGATCGATTACTGATTGATTTAATTGAACATTTTTCTCAATACAACCTATCCAATTCTTTGGTGGATCCAGACATTCTTGGTCAAGCCTATGAGTATTTAATCAAACACTTTGCCGATTTAACCAATAAAAAAGCTGGTGAGTTTTATACCCCCCGTTCCGTTGTCCATTTATTAGGTTTGATACTCGATCCCCACGAAGGCGAAAGTGTGTACGACCCTGCATGCGGTACTGGTGGTATGCTCCTGGAATGTGTAAACCACCTTCTTGAAAGTAAAGAAGATTACAGAACATTGACCCTTTATGGTCAAGAAAAGAATCTGACCTCCAGTTCTATTGCTCGAATGAATATGTTCTTGCACGGTATCGAAGATTTTAATATTGTCCGCGGCGATACATTACGCAATCCTGCATTTTTTGCTGCCGATGGATTAAAAACATTCGATTGTGTAATCGCCAATCCTCCCTTTTCGTTAGACGATTGGGGAAGCGAAAACTGGGTGAACGACCCTTATGGTAGAAATATTGCCGGGGTTCCACCCAAAGGCAATGGCGATATGGCATGGGTACAACACATGATTAAATCGATGAACAGCACCGGCCGTATGACGGTCGTTTTGCCTCACGGAGCTCTGTTTCGCAAAGGCGCAGAAGGTCGTATTCGTGAAGAACTAATAAAGCAAGATTTGCTGGAAGCGGTAATTGGGTTAGGTGCAAATATTTTTTATGGAACTCAGTTGGCTGCCTGTGTAATGGTGTTTAAGCAAAATAAACCGGCTAACAAAAAAGGCAAAGTTTTCTTTATCGATGGCTCCGACCAGGTTCGCGTAGGTCGTGCACAGAACTTCCTGGAACCTGAGCATGTAAAGCAATTATTCGACTGGTATACTACTTTTGATGAAGTGGAAAATTATACCAAAGTGGCTACGCTAAATGACATTGCCGAAAACGATTACAACCTCAATATTCCACTGTATGTCGAGAAAATCATTGAGGATAACCTTCCTTCGGTTGAAGTGGCATTGGCTGATTTGAAAACTGCCTGGAATGAAAGTTTACAAGCGGAAGAAAAATTTAAACTGATTTTAAAAGATTTCACCACAGATAGCACAGATTAACACAGAGAAAAAATAATCTGTGAAAATCTGTGTGAATCTGTGGTAAAACAAAATAATTAATCTGTGGTAAAAACACTGTATTATGGAAGAACTAAATAAATTATCCTACACAATAATTGGTTGCGTGTATAAAGTGCATAGCGCGCTTGGGCCTGGTTTATTGGAATCTACGTATGAAGTTAGTTTGGAACACGAATTATTAAAGGCCGGACTTACCGTAGAAAGACAAAAACCATTGCCTGTAATATATGATGGCATTAAAATGGATGCCGGCTATAGAATCGATTTACTGGTAAATGAACAAGTAATTCTCGAATTGAAAGCCGTAGATGATATTGCTCCAATTTATAAAGCACAATTAATGACGTATTTAAAATTGTCTGGCTTAAAAATGGGCTTATTGCTTAATTTTAATGTTCAGGATATGAAAAAGGGAATAAATAGAATAGTAATGTAAAATAGTTCACCACAGATTTATTCACCACAAATATCACAGATTAACACAGAGAAAGAGAATAATTAATCTGTGAAAATCTGCGTAATCTGTAGTGAATTTGATGTGAAAAATAAACAAACAATGACCCAACAAGAACTCGAAAAATATCTCTGGGGTGCCGCCAAAGTACTGCGCGGAACCATCGATGCCGGAGACTATAAACAATATATCTTCCCATTGCTGTTCTTCAAAAGAATTTGTGATGTATACGACGAAGAATTTGAAAAAGCATTGAAAGAAAGCGATAGCGATTTGGAATATGCTGCTTTTGCCGAGAACCACCATTTTATAGTACCCCAGGAAGCGCATTGGAACACAGCCCGCGAAACCACTACCAATGTTGGCATGGCAATTCAAAATGCCATGCGCGAAATTGAAAAAGCAAACCCCGATACCCTTTATGGTATTTTTGGTGATGCCAGCTGGACAAACAAAGACCGCCTTTCGGATGCCACACTCATTAATCTTATCGAACATTTCTCGCAACACAAACTCAATTTAAGCGCCGTAGCCGACGATAAACTGGGCAATGCTTACGAATACCTCATTAAGGAGTTTGCCGACGATAGTGGCCATACCGCCGCCGAGTTTTACACCAACCGCACTGTGGTAAAACTCATGACCCTGATTATGGACCCGCAACCTGGCGAAAGCGTGTACGACCCTACCTGCGGC
>JAHEEB010000887.1 GCA_024640925.1 Bacteroidota bacterium
CCCACCTTTCTTCCCTAACTACTTTAAAAACAATCTAATTACCAATTAATATTTTATCTCCTATAACATTTAAATCATTAAAAAACAACGCTCAAAAGCACTATAAAAAACAACTTTAATAACATTAACCTACCTTGTACAAAGGTATGGATAAATACGCTAATCAGCTAGTAAATGGTGCCTTTTAAGGTATTTAATTGACAGAAGAAATGTTTTTGTATGTGAAAGCATAAATTTTTCGTTTAAAGAGTATTAAAAACTATTTGAAATATTTTGTGCAAGATTATAAAAGTTATTATAAGAATATAATTAATTTGCGCGGGTGACTTTTCTTTAGAAAGCAATTTAATTGAGAAAAAACTATATATAAAACAAAGAGCAATGAATTCAATTAAAAGAGGCTATTTAATAGCTGTGATGTTGGTTGTGTCAGTACTTACAGCCATTCCATGCACGAATTTTCTTTTTACAAAAGGTTCTACTACTGATGGTTCGGTTATGATTACATACTCCGCTGATAGCCATGTGTTGTTTGGAGAATTGTATTTCTGGAAAGAGGAAAAACACGCAAAAGGAGATTCTCTGTTAATCTATGAATGGGATTCAGGGAGATTATTAGGCAAAATAAAACAGGTACCATATACATTTCGGGTAGTAGGTAATATGAATGAACATCAACTTTCGATTGGAGAAACTACTTATGGCGGAAGAGAGGAATTGGTAGACACAACTGCCAGATTAGATTATGGAAGTATAATTTACGTTACTCTGCAGAGAGCGAAAACAGCACGAGAAGCAGTTCAAACCATTGGCAAACTGGTTGAAGATTATGGTTATTGCAGCGAAGGTGAATCTTTTTCAATTGCCGACCCCAACGAAGCATGGATTATGGAAATAATTGGTAAAGGTTCTGGAAGAAAGGGTGCTGTATGGGTTGCCCGCAAAATTCCGGATGGATATGTCTGTGGTCATGCAAATCAAGCTCGAATCACTACCTTCCCTTTAAATGATCCGGAAAATTGCCTTTATACGCCTGATGTAATTTCATTTGCCAGGGAGAAAGGTTATTTTTCAGGAAATGATAGTGAATTCAGATACATATGCACCGGTAAATTTTGAAGGAGCCAGATTTTGTGAAGCCCGTGTTTATTCAATGTTTAGTAAAATAAACAGTCAAATGTTACAATACGAAGATTATGCGATGGGAAAAAATCTTCATAACCGCATGCCTTTGTGGATTAAACCAGACAAGAAAATTTCTTTACACGATGTAATGGGATTGATGCGTGATTATTACCAGGGAACCCCTATGGACATGACAAAAGACATTGGCGCTGGACCTTATGAATGCATTGTACGGTGGAGGCCACTAACATGGAAAGTTGATGGGAAAACCTATTTTAATGAACGATCAACTTCAACCCAACAAACAGGGTTTTCCTTTGTTGCTCAAAGTAGAAACTGGCTTCCTGATCCCTTGGGAGGCATTATTTGGTTTGGTGTTGATGATACATATAGTACAGTTTATACTCCTATGTATTGTGGAATAACCCAAGTTCCACCAGCATATGCTGTCGGTAATGGATCAATGATGGAATTTAGTGAAACATCCGCTTTTTGGATTTTTAATCAGGTTTCGAATTTTGCATATACACGCTATAATGCTATAATTCCTTTTATTCAGGAAAAACAGTCAGCCCTTGAATTAAGCTATATCAAACAGGTTCAAAAAACAGATAGTATAGCAAAAACGCTGAAAAAACAGGAGGATTTATTGATTTATATAACAGATTTTTCTGTAAATGCAGGGCAAAATACTTTTAGTTCATGGAAGCAACTGTATTCTTTTCTTTTTACTCGTTTTATGGATGGGAATATTAAAACGAAGCAGGAGTTACCACCAAACTATAAGTATGTTTCGCCTAAAGTTGAACAACCGGGCTATGGAGACGATTGGTACAGAAAAATAGTTTTTGATACCGAAGATAAGTTTCTCGCGCCAGAAGGGGAAGGTCATTAAAAGCGGAAATGATGTTATTAACGTTTAAAAATAATTGTTAATAATAGTTGTGATTTATGAAAAAATATTGCTAATATTGCGACCTGAAAAATTAAGGATAAAAATAAAAATAAGATACTAGGATGGACTTACTTAAGGTTGTTGAAAATCAATTTGCTGGCAAAAAAGAATTTCCAAAATTTTCTGCTGGTGATACTATAACAGTGCATTATAAAATAAAAGAAGGTAATAAAGAACGTATTCAGCAATATAGGGGCGTAGTACTTCAAAGACGTGGCGCCGGACTTGCTGAAACTTTTACTGTTCGTAAAATGTCTGGCAATATTGGGGTAGAAAGAATTTTTCCGATTGTATCTCCCTTTATCGATAAAATCGAAGTGAATAAATACGGTCACGTTCGCAGAGCTAAGATTTTTTATCTTCGTAAGCTTACTGGTAAGAAAGCCCGTATCCAGGAAAAAAGATTTTAATTCCAAATCAAGAAATATACTAAAGCTGCTCAAAGAGCAGCTTTTTTATTTTAACCCTGACCTATTAAAAGAACAAACCTTATCGTTTCCTTTTAGAATATTGACAACAATCAGAATTACATCGTTTATTAATTAATTATAAAGGACAAAAAAAGGGCTGATTATAAATCAGCCCTGAACTATTTAAAATACTAAAATTTATTTCAACATCTGGTCAGTTTTGGTTTTGGCATCGGTAAGTATCTTTTGTGCTTTGGTGTCCGATTCTTGTTCAACCTGA
>JAHEEB010000178.1:0-2488 GCA_024640925.1 Bacteroidota bacterium
TTTAAATCAATGTTAAACTGATTAATAAGACCTTTTGTCCATTCAGAAGAATGAACAATAAGCCCTCTTATTGTTTCTGGCCATGCATCCGGATATCTTGATTGTAATTGAGCCGCAAACCAAGAAGCATGAGCGGTAGCTTCACTTGTACCATTTATTATATCAAATTGGTTCTTTGTGCTATTTGCAGAAACAGTCAATGAAGACAAATCATAAAGATTAGAAATGAAACCATCTGGTGCAACTACCAAATTGCCCCCTTCCATTACAACATCAGGTTTTATTGACCATTTATTACTTTCCCAAGAAAATGAAGTTGTACTGAATGGTGATAAATTATCAGCTTTTGATAATGATTGATAGCCTTTATACTTTTCTTCATTAATTTGTGTCTTCCTAGTATAAGCACCTACAGTTAAAGCATTCCAAGATTGGGCAGGGCTTTGAACAGCTCTTTTCTTATTGGATTCTGGATAAAATTGCCAATCTTTATTAGTCATATTTCCAGCTGAAATAATAAATAACCTTTTCACTCCATCATCTGCTCCTGATGTCAGAGAATCAATAGCCGCAGACCAAGATGAAGGACGACCTTTATCTGTTCCTTGTACACTTGTAACAGCCATACAGAGAATTCTTGTATAATCAGGATTAGAAATTTCAGCTTTACTAATAGCTTGAGCTGTTATTTCACCCCATAATTCATATGGGTTTTCATCAAAGTGTTTTGGAGGTAATATTTTTATTGATTCAAGTTTGTGCTTTAGCTCAATTGGTAAAGTATTTTCCAGTTTTTCTTGTAAATTATCAAATAATGCTAAGCCACTCATTAATGTACCATGTTCATCATTATCATGAACTCCCCATTCAGGGTTGTATGAGTGACAATCTTTATCAGCCAATAATGGCTGTAATAACAAATGTCCATTATTTACACCACTATCAAGTATTGAAATAACAATGGTAGTTTCAGATATTTTTAACCTTGATATCAAGTCTCTAACCCATTCTAATTGTTCTATATTTGTTTGACTTGTCCAAAAACTTGCTGTTTCTTGAGCTTTTCTAAATTCAGCAATATTATCGCTTCTTTCAATTAGTTCTTTAAGGTTGTTTCTATTAGCTTTAACTAACAACACTATCCTCTCAGGGAAGTGCAAAGACTCCGTTTTATATTCTATGTTAATATCTTGACAAACATTGAAAAAGCTAGTGATTACATCTTTTTTATTATGGTTTTCGGAATAAGAAAGCCACACTTCGCACCAAATAGAATTTTCTTCGGGCAAAAGTTCTATTGAATCTTGCCAGAATGATATCAATTGCGATGCAATTATTACTTCTTCTATGCTATTGAGTAGAGTTTTTTTTTGGGATTTCCATTATCCTTTGAGTCTTTTTCAGGGTCAAGGTATTCTTTTACTTTTTTAAGAAAAAAATCTTTCTGGTTGTTCGGAATATAAACCGTTGCATATATTTCTTGACCTTGTTCTGTAATATTTTGTCGAATGTTTAATAAGCGAATATTTGATTTGAAATTTTCAAGACTTTTTGTTGCTAAATCACACCCAGCCTTACCCTTAAATTCTATATAAAATCCATTTTTTGATGGTAAAGAAATAGCTAGTCTTTCTTCTTTTACTTTTGAATACTCTTCCCAAATTTTGTCAAAACTTTGAATTAAAAACTGAGCATGTTTTTCTCTATCTCTTATGGGAATTCTTTTTTTAACAATCTTGGGTTTTAACCCAAATTCTATTTCTTTCTTTAGATTACTTAAAAAAATATGGGAATGTTCATTTTCCGCCATAAGCCAAGTGTCTATCTTCTAACATTTGTATTAAAAGGTCTTTTGTAACCGCCTTTTTATCTAAAAGAATTGTTTCTTTAATTGAATCGTCACAAGCTTGTGCAATCTCAGCATGACTCAAACCAATAGCATGAGTTGTAATAGCAGTTGTATTAAATTTCCCATGGAACGAACCTAGTCTATTCTTTATTAACTTTTCAATTAAAATTTCATCAGGTTTATTATAGTGTATTACATCATCAAACCTCCTAAATAGCGCTTGGTCTAGTAAATTTAGATTATTTGTTGCTGCAATTATAAAACTTTCAGAATCATCATGTTCAATAAACTGGAGAAAAGCATTCAAGACCCTACGCATTTCTCCAACATCATTATCTTTTGCTCTTTCGGTACCAATTGCATCAAATTCATCAAACAAGTACACTCCTCTATGCTTCTTAATAAAATCAAAAATCTGGCGAAGTTTTGCACTGGTTTCTCCCATGAATTTTGTTATAAGTTTATCCATAAGAACAGTGTAAAGAGGCAGAGAGAGTTCTCCGGCAATAACAGATGCTGTCATTGTTTTTCCAGTCCCAGGAGAACCAGCAAGTAATATTTTTCTTCTATTGGTTAACCCAAATTTTTTGATTTTCTCCTTTTGCTTGTATTCTCTGAGTATTCTGTTTATTCTATCAT
>JAHEEB010000178.1:2498-7509 GCA_024640925.1 Bacteroidota bacterium
ATGAAAACTTTTAGGTACAATTAATTCTTGAATATGAGTTTTGGGAGAAGCTGAAATTACAAGGTCATGTAAATCTGGAGAAAACTCAAGGATTCGAACAGGAGTATACTTATTTTTATCAACTAGTTCTTTAATTTCATTGGCAAGCGAGTTGTGTCCAACTCTTGCTTCATTAGCCGCTATCTGAAGAGCAATAGTGTTGAACCGCTCTGAATTATTATCAAAGTGCGATTTTAAAAGGGTCTTTATTTGCTCAGCTGTTGCCATTAGTTTTTCTTACAAAATAATACTTTTTTTTCTACTTAATAAAACAAATTAACCAACAAACGTAATGCTCATTAAAAGCAGGATTGTAGCTCTTTTGCAAGCCTTTGGTTTGAGTCGGCTCGTGAGGGCTTGCAAATGAGTTGCAATGTTGGTTATTTTATGAGCTTTTAGTTTGCTTATAGTTGTGTTATCAATACTCTTTGGTTTTTTAACTAATTCAAGGTACACCCAGGTTTTTATTCTGAGTTATTTCTGTTATTGGATGAAGTAGGCTGAGGGAAGTTTCATTTTTTGTTAATCTTTGTTTCAGTTATTTACATAGTTCATTAAAGTCGTTCAAAAACTCAGAGTCTTTTTCGTTCAATAAAGTCTTGTTTTCTAAGATTATTTCTTGAAGTTTGTTGAAAAGGCTGGTTTCTTTGCACCAGAATTCTTTGTTGCTGGTCAAAACAGATTTCAATAGGTCACCTTCGTAGAAATCACCTTTTACGAGAACATTACCCTTTAAAGTCTCAAGAGCTAAAGGAATTAGATATTTCAGTCCAATGTTTTGCCCAATCATTATTCTTAAATCTTCAGTTCTAAAGTCCTTTAGTGGTCTCTTTCTCAGTTGGTAACAAGTCTTTGCTAAATAGCTATCAAAAGTAGGTTCTTCCCAATAATCCTTTTCTAGATTTTCTAAAGATTTGGACTTCCAATTATTTTCGTATTTCGTATGAGTTGAATTCATTTTTATCAAATGCTCTCTAACTACCATATAAGCGAAAACTTTATTCGTTTGTTTTTCAAAACCTGTATAAAAAGCGAATGTTTCCTTCTCATTCTGATAGTTATATCTATCACCAATATACCAACTTTACCGTTATCTTCCAAAGCCATTGTGTTTATTTAATCAGCCGGTTTTTAACTGATATTAGGGTAGTTTAAAGCGATACCCAGCTCTTTGTATACTAAGAAGGGGAAGCGGTAAAGCTTTTATTTGACTTTATGCTATTTTTATCTCTCCATCAAGCAATTCAACATTAAAGTTTACTTTAGCTTTAAGTGCTCTGAATACTCGCAATATTCTCTAATGTTACATTTTTAGCATTACTCTCAACTGAGCTCATACTCTTATTTGTCCCTTTTTTTCAGTACGATAAAAAGAATATTGCCCAAACCGAGGCTTGGGCAATATTCTTTTTACATGTTATAGAAAGAATTCCGGCAATTTACGTTCTGTAAACTTTGTGCATCGTATTGCTGCGTCTTTCATTAAACCGGGCTTCATCGATTTTGCATTTTGTGGGCAACGCTTAATGCATGCACAACATAGAGTGCATTTATCCTTGTCGATTATTGTGCTGTTTGCCGGATTAATAGCCCCAACAGGACAGCCTTCGGCACAAATGCCACATTGTGTACATTGGTCACTTACTGCAATAAAATCAATATGCCAAAGGTCGGTAACACCACCGTAGGGATAGCATCCCTGAATGTGTATATTGGCAATTTGGTTAACAGACGAGAACATTTGCAATCTTTTTCTTATTTTCCGTCCAAACATTTCTGCCTGTTGAATGTCTTCAGTATCAGGGCGACCAACCGAACCTGGTAGTTCTGCACTGGAAAAAGAGTGTTCGCCAATAAAAGCGGCACCAGCAAAAGGTTTACATCCGAATTTTACCAAAATATCTTTTAGTTCCAGCAATGCATTTTCGTAAGCACGGTTGCCATATACCACTACACATATTGCAGGAGTATTTTGGGCTTTTATTGAATGTAACCAATCGGAAAGTACAGCAGGAACTCGTCCCATATAAACAGGCACAGCTACAAGGAGTAATTCATTTTCGGTAGTATGTAAGGTAAATTGACGAGCTTTCGGTTTAGTAATATCAATCAATTCGACCAAATTAAGATTAATGCCGTGAGCTATGCTTTGAGCCACTTTTTTAGTTGTACCAGTCGGTGAAAAGCAAACCAGTTTTAGCTTTTGTATGTTCATTTATGGTTACCAATTTTTTACCTGATTAAAAAACATCACACTAAGGCTCCCCGGAACAATAAGTGGTGTAATTTCATCGAAAAGATTGCTACTGCGCAGTTTTTCTCCAACTACTTTCAACTTTTCCATGTTTTCGATGTGGTAAATAAAATACCAGATATTAGTGTCAACAGCTTTTATGAGTTCAGCATCAATAAAACCGTCCTGCTTTTGAAGAAATGAGTTTATCACATTTGCTTTTACTACTAATTGTTCGTTTGTGGTTGTTTGTAATGCTTCTATTTTTACAAACTCTGTAATTGTTGTCTTCATAACTCGTTAGTTTTAAAATTATAAAGACAAAGTTAAGGGGTGAAATTCTGTAGAAATAGTACAAAAACGACATCTACGTTAGTTTGCCTATTTGCAATATAGAATTATTCTGATTGATAAAGTTTTTGGGGGTATTTCCTGTAAAGCGCTTAAATTCTTTAATAAAATGCATCTGGTCAAAATATTCGTTATCATAAGCTAAGTCAGACAATTTTGAATATCCGGCATTAAGCAGTTGATTTAAGCTGCAATGAAACCTGTTAAGAGTTGTGTATGTATTGGCCGACAAGCCAACATATTTTATATACATTCGTTCTAACTGACGCAAACGAATATTATTTCGCTCACAAAAATCTGTTAATCGCAAAGGTTTATCTTGTTTAAGAGTATTAAATATTGCCCTGAAATTCTCGGGTATTTGATAGGAATAATTAAGCAATGACAGTAATTCATTTTCCAAAATTATCAATCTGTTTGTAACATCCGTAGACTCTTTCAGACGTTCGCTTATTTTTTTTGCTATTTTAAAACCAATTTCGTCAGCCCCAAGTATTTGATTCTTAAATTCAGAAGCTGGAATCTTTAAAAAAGGATAAATTCCATCAGGCTCAAAACAGACGCCTAAAATATCGACCTTACCATTTAGTTTCAAATGTGTATTCGTAAATTGATTATGTAAGCCAAGAAAATACACATCTTCCAGTAAACTTTCTTTATTGTACCGACAAATATGATGGGGAGTGTTACTTAAATTGAACCTTATATTGATATTTCTTTGAGGAATTAATTTGTGATTAAGATGAACCTGCTCAATACGAAGTTCCCAAAAGAATTTAATATATTTCTTTAGTTGAGGGTGCTGAACCTGGTATCTTTTAATTTGATTTTGCATCAAATATTGAGTGTTTTTTTACTATTTGTCAAGCAAAGTTATTTTTAAAATTAAAATTTCTCTTGTCGTGGTGCGTTTTTATGATTTAGCTACATATTCGCTTATTGTTCAAAATCCGTATAAAAAGCGAATGTTTCATAAAACTATTTCATAATAAATATCGTCGTGCAATTTAGGAACATGAGCAATTAAATCACGCCTTAACTCGTTGAATCCAACTCCGGTATACATTTTTTGTGCTGGTATAAAGTATTCCATCAAACCTGTTGATACTTGAGCTGCTTTAAATCCCTTTTCCTTTAGTATTCTTAATGCTATACTCATTTGTTCCTTTCCTAAGCCCAGGCATCGAAATATTGGCAATATACAGTTATGACCAATAATAGCAGTTGGAAAATTTCTTGGATCCCAACAACACATTCCAACCATATTATTCTTATACTCCGAAATAAATGAACACTTATTTGCTATTTCCGGATTGCTGTAAAAAAAAGAATCACATTCAAAGAATAACCTCATGTTATCATCTAAATATTCTGGAAATTGCATATGAAATGGTTTGTATGACTCTTCGAGCAGAAGCCTAACCGTTCCTTTTGGGTAATTTAATATTGATTTCGAAATGATCATAATTTATATTTTACTAAAAACATCAAAATAATTCGTTTACTGGTTTTAACTCATATAGGTGTGGCTTTCAACTACACCCAGCTCCTTGTTCGGACTTATTCATAATCATTCTGATCTTTACAAGAAAAATCAGATCAGCCTTTTTTCAATACTGTCTTACAGAAACATAATACTTTTAGATCTAAAATGAACAGAATATAGGTATGTGCTTCCCTTTTACAATGATAGAATAAATTCATCCTATAAATAGTTTTAAGGCACTTTTTTTCATAACTTTAAGTGAAGGGTGCAGTGAATGAGGGACTTTCTATAAAATGAAAGGACAACTATTAATATTTTAAAAAATAAAACAATGAAGCGCCAGAATATTCTTTTTAATACCACTGCCCAAAATGCATTGAAGGCTTCAATCTTTTTTATCGTTGGTCTTGTGCTTACTCTGATTGCTACCCTGTATACAAAATATGGCGTTGAAGAAACGGCAAACAAGGAATTAAAATCAATTTGCTCTGATATACAAATTAAAATTAATTTACGCCTGCAGGCCCATGCCCAACTTTTACGATACGGTTCAGCTTTATTTGCCGCATCAGATTCGGTTAGCCGAAACGATTGGAAAATTTTTTACGAAAAGTCTCATATCGACAAAAACCTTGAGGGAATAAAGGGACTTGGATTTGTATTAATTATTCCAAAAAAACAGTTACAACAACATATTCAAGACATAAGAAATGAAGGTTTTCCGGATTATACCATTCGACCTGAAGGTGATCGGAAAATTTACACTTCAATTATTTACCTTGAGCCATTCTCAGGTCGAAATCTACATGCATTTGGCTACGATATGTTTTCTGAACCTGTTCGTCGAAAAGCAATGGAAATATCGCGCGACTCAAATATTGCCATGCTATCGGGTAAGGTTA
>JAHEEB010000179.1 GCA_024640925.1 Bacteroidota bacterium
CTACCACATTGCAATGATCAGGACACAATTCTCCGGAGTAGATTTTTTTTGTAGGTATTCCAAACTCTGCCTTAATGGTCTCATCTTCATCGGCGAATAATACATCTATTTTTATATAAGATGGTTTAAGATTACGGGCAATCATCCGTTTGATGACCTGACGGATTACCGTGGTTTTTCCGCAAGTTGGCGGACCAGCAAATATTATCAGTTTCATAATATATTGAATTAGTTTAAATATTAATATTTTCCAAAAGAGTCACATTCAATTCTTCACCCGCACGGACTAAACCCCGATAGTGCAGAATTACATCATCAATACTTTTTAATTTTGCTGCTGCTTTTTGTTCTTCAGCATTCGAAACAATTAGTTTCTGCATTCCACCGTTTTTCATAACTATCCTGAAGTCAGATAAAAGAGCAATGGTGGGATCATGTGTTACAAAAACAAATATTTTCTGATAATTCTTGAGCAGCTCAAGGGCTTTTGTTTTATGTATTCCTGCATTTTCAATTTCGTCGAGCAGTATAATAGGTGAATTTCCAATAATTACTGCATCAGCAATTAAGAGTGAACGTGTTTGTCCACCTGAAAGCTCGGTCATTGCTGTGTTTTTAATAATAGCTTCGCCTGTAAGCTGGTTGGCAAAGGAAATTGTTTCATTCACAACATTTTCAATATCTTTTGCACCTCTTACTTTCGCATGGATTGTTAAAAACTCGCCTACTGGCAAATCACTTAGAAAGTTTGTGTGCTGCGAAATCAAAGCAATAGGGTGTTTTGAAGGATCAAATGAAAAATCATCAGGTACATGTTCTCCATTTATCATTATTTGCCTTCCCGAAGGTGTATTGTTATTGGCAAATAACTCGATATCGTTTATCAATGTTGTCTTTCCGCAACCTGTCGGACCAACAATACTCACAATATCACCCATCTTCATGTCGAATTTTTCGACTTTCTCGGGCGATCCATCCTTTCCTTTACTACCAATTATGGTTATTTTTTTTATTTCCATATATATTAAAATTATTTTTACCAAATATATCATCAATGTCGATTGATTTAATGTATATTCGCATGAGTGTTTTCATACTGAGATATTAAATTTTACATCTTTAACAATTTAGAATTTAACAAATAAATTTATAATTAGCTGAATATAATGGCAATAACAAAAACAAAACCAGAGCTAAACTGGTTACGCAGAATCTCATTACAGTTCATTACTGAGAAAGATTTTGATAAAATAGAAAGATCATCTGTAAAGTTGAGCTTCAAAAAAGGGGAGACAATTCTTAAACAGGGTGGACTCTCAACACATATTGTTTACCTTGAGAAAGGCATAGTCAAGTTTAATTATGAAAATGAAATTAATAAGAACCTTATACTTACAATTGTTAGTGCCCCCAAGATATTAGGTGGTGCCAACCTGTTTTATAAAGACAATAATTTGTTTTCGTTTATAGCTGTTGATGATTGTGAGGTTATTTTAATCGATGCAAATGTTATGCTCGAAGTAATGACCGAGAATTCGCGTTTTTCCATTATGCTTTTCCAGGTGGCTACCGAAATGTTTAAAACAGCAGTAATAAATTTTATTAGCCTGGCATATAAACAAAAAGAAGGTCGCATTGCCGACATACTTTTATACCTGGCTGCAGAAGTTTATCACAAAAATTCTTTTTATCTTTCGCTGACAAGAAAAGAACTTGCCGAATTTGCCAGTTGTTCAACAGAAAATGTAATAATGACTCTTTCGAAATGGCAGAATGAAAAAATAATCCAAATCGATGGAAAATTACTTGAAATATCAGATATAGAGAAACTTAAACACATAAGTAAAATAGCCTGAGTATGCTCACACAAAAAACCCGTTATTCTATGCTGGCCATGGCTAAACTGGCTAAAGAATATGGCAAAGGTACACTAATGATAAATGAAATTGCTGAAAGTGAAAAAATTCCTAAACGATTTCTTGAATCCATTTTACTGGAATTGAAGAAAAACGGTTATCTCGGAAGCAAATTGGGCAAAAACGGTGGTTACTATCTGATGAAAAATCCACAGGATGTTAGTCTGCTTGATATTGTTCAGCTGTTTGAAGGCAGTATTGCTATGCTGAAGTGCACTTCCGAAAAATACTACCAGCCCTGCGAACATTGTAAGGATGAAGCTACCTGTGAGATTAAGCATACTTTTGGAGATATAAGAGACTATACCTTAAAAAGATTAGCCAGCACATCTATTGCAAGTTTGGTTAAATAGAATTTCTTGCCAATATTAACCATTCGGGCAACAGCAGTCCGATTTACCATTGTTAAAGTACCCTTCAATTATTCCGGTTGCGCAACCGCAACCTAAATTAGATTTCACAGTGATGGCCATTTGTGCGCAATTTAAAGCGCAGGCTCCGCATTCCATGCAGTTATCGCGTCGTACTATATGGGCTTTTCCTCCGAAAAGTTTGAATACTGCATGAGGGCAGACCTTTACACACATCCCGCAGGAATTACATTTTGCTTCATCTAATTGAAGGGTTACAACACCTTTTATATATACAAAGTCTTTCATAGTAAAAATGTTTTATATCTATGACCTTCGCAAAGATTTTAATAGTTTCATTTCCAAATTATTAAAACCATCTTCTAATGCGTAATCTGGATTAAATTGCTCAATATGAATAATATTAGTCCTGTGCCAGCAAAAACAATCTGAACGGGTACAAACACCTTCATTTCCTTTTTTACCCCTGAGAGTGATGTAAATGTTGATGCACCTGTAAAATTCATGGCCATAAAGGATGAAATACCCGAAAGGATAAGGAACCACGACACAATCTCAATGTTTCTACCACCTAAATTATTGAAATATAATAGAACAATTGAGAGCAATAATCCGGTAATAAGTCCTTTAAATGCAAACATTCTCACAGGAATGTAAGGGAGTAGGATAGGGGTTATTACTATTCCCGTAAAATAGGCAAATGCAATATTAATAATTGCCGGAAGTCCTTTGTTAACAGCTTGTTCAAAAATAATTCCTTTGCTGTTTAATCCTGAAAGAATGAAAATTACTGCAAAAGCAATCAGTAGTTTGTAGCGGGCATAAACAATATCAACTGGTGCAAGCTTAATCCGATCGGATAAGTTGAATCTTACCCTGCGCATTTCGCTTGTAGATTTATATCCATTTTCAATAAATAATTTAATATCGGCAGCTCTTACAGGACCATAAACAACATGAAAACCTTTTTCAATTTTAAGTTCCGGACTGATTGATCCGAAGTCAGGAGACGAAAGCTTCGGTTTTTGAATATTTCCTGTATGAGTCGAAGTCAATGCCATAACCTGATGCGCGGATATGCCCGTGGCGCCAAGTTGCGGTAGAATAAGCCTTCTGTGGGTAATAATTTTATCGAGCTGAGTGGTCTTAATCCGATATACTAATTCCTGTGTGCCAAAAGTACCTTTACCGGCAGCGCACCAGACATTTACGCCCTTTGTATCCAATACTAAAATCCAGGCATTAATCCCATCCAGGTTTTTACGAAGGTGATCGAATGACAGCTTATAATTGGCCGAAACAAAAACATCAGAGGTATTACCAGGTTTTCCTACAGCATATAAGCCTGGTTCAACCATATAATTATCGCGCCCAATCAACCAGCGGACTTTCACAGCCCCCAATCTGTCTCTGAAATTGAGTTTTGAGGCAACCTGTTTGATTGCTCCAATTGGAGTATGTATCGAACCTGATATCATTGATTTACAAAGTGTTTATAAGTTAAAAAGAATATAAGCTCCAGAATAAACTAATTCTCCGTTATATAGATTCCATATCCGATATATTCAGGGTATGTTTTAAAGAAGTTGTTCAGTTTCATCATCCTTTTTCTGATGGTTGGTTTAGTCATGTAACGAAACATTACCTTAAGTCCAATCAAAATGCCTTCCTCTTTTATCATTTCAGAAAAACCACGAAAATCCATATCGAACGAGTTGACTTTTACGTTAGCAAAAACCTGTTTAAACATTTCTTCCCAGTCATTAAAAGTTACAACATTCGAAATACATTTTGCGCAAATTTCTTTTGAAGCATTTAAAAGGAAATCCTCTTTAGCCGGCTTTTTCCAGCTTAATTCAATCCACCCTGATTTTCCTCCAGGTTTCAAAACACGCGAAGCCTCCCTTATAACCTTCTCTTTATTGTCAACTAGAATAAGCATGGCCTGGGCAATAGTTATATCGAATTCATTATCAGCAAAAGGCAGGTTTTCGGCATTTGCAGCCTGGAATGTAACCAAGTGATCTACACCATGTTTTTTTGCATATATTTTAGCTTCCTCGATTGAATTTTCCAGAATATCGATACCAATAACCTGGCAGCCATATTTTTTTGCAATATGTACAGATGTTCGTCCTTTTCCACAGGCAATATCAAGTACCTTCATATTTTTCTCAATCTTAAGCATATCGAGTACGTTATTTGTAGCTTCTATTCCACCCGGATGAAGGATTTTAAGTCCGACATAATCCGACATAAAATCGAACATATCGCAATTCTCTTCAGTACAGCATTCTTTTTCTACAGGTTTATTATGAATGATTCTGTTTGCCCCATCAGAATTTATAATCTTATTTGCTATTTCGTTTATTAATTCCTCAGTAACAATTGTCTGGCCTTTAACATATCCCATATCGGTCAATCTTACATATCGATAATTCGATAACCAGGCTTCCTCCATGATTTTCTTTCCGCAATCTACAGGGCATCCATCTATTACCAGGGTTTCTGAAGATTGCAGGGTTTCCAATAATCCTTTATCCTGAGCTGCTACCATGGCAAGGCATTTCATGTTAATAGGATATGTATTTCTGATTTTGCGGGCAACTTTATCTGCGAGTTCTCCCAAATCAGAAGCTCCGGAACAAGCTAACACTATTCCGTTTTCCATTTGTTTATTTTCTAAATGTTGAATATTCATGTTTATTTTGATATTTTAATGGGTTATTCAAAATTTCCGGTTGATACATTTTTAATATTTTCAACAACGTGTTGAATCCAAACCATCTTTATCAAAAAATCCGATAAAGCATTTCTTCGCCTTTTCCCAGTTTATTTTATCAATGCAATAATTGACTTTCGGTGGTTCAATTGTACCCTGAATAAGACCTGCATCTTTCAGCTCAGCTAAATGCTGCGATACTGTAGCTTTAGCAATTGGCAGTTCTTTATTGATATCCCCAAAACAGCATTCATCGAGTGAGGATAGATATTTTAAGATTGCAATTCGGGCAGGATGTCCCATTGCTTTGGCAAATCGGGCAAGTGAAATTTCATCCTCTTTATAATCATTACTTAATGTATATGCCATAAAATCAGGTTAAATTGTAGTTCGTAAAACTACGAACAATAATTGAAAAAGAAAAGTGTTTTCAAAAAAAAGGATAGAAATTATCCATCAAAAAAAGATGAAATTGATTTTCAACAGATAATTTGATCGGCATTTAGATAATATCAGTAAATATCCGAATCATAAACACGAGTTTATGAACCATAATTGACTTATTTGTTTAAAAGTTTTTTGGTATTTTCTTTCGGAATGATCTCATTTTATTTCAACCAATCAAATGGATTATTTAATTTGGAACTCTAAATTTAAAATGGTTTTCTAATCCTTCTTAAAAATAATTTATATGCCCAAACGTAACGACATCAAAAAAGTAATTATTATTGGTTCAGGTCCCATTATTATTGGCCAGGCTTGTGAATTTGATTATTCTGGTACACAGGCTTGCAAAGCATTGCGTTCATTAGGTTATAAAATTGTGTTGGTGAACTCGAACCCGGCAACAATTATGACCGATCCAGGAACAGCAGATGTAACCTATATCGAGCCGTTGAACGAATATGCACTTACAGAGATAATTAAGAAGGAACGACCTGATGCATTGCTCCCTAACCTGGGAGGACAAACCGCATTAAACCTTTCGTCATTGTTGGCAAAAAAGGGCATACTGGATAAGTATGGTGTAAAAGTAATTGGGGTAAATATCGATGCTATTGAGCGCGGTGAAGATCGTGTTGCATTTAAAGAAACCATGAATAAACTGGGCATTGAAATGCCCAAAAGCACAGCAGTAAATACAGTTGAAGATGCCGAAAAGATTGCCGAAGAATTAGGATATCCTGTAGTTATAAGGCCTGCATATACAATGGGAGGCACAGGTGGCGGATTGGTATATAATGTAGAAGAATTGCGAACAATTGCGAGCCGTGGTCTTTCTGCCAGTATAGTTAACCAGGTACTTGTTGAAGAATCAGTTCTGGGTTGGGAAGAGCTGGAACTGGAAGTAGTCAGGGATTCAAAAAACCAGATGATCACTGTTTGTTTTATTGAAAATGTTGATGCAATGGGCGTTCATACTGGTGATTCGTATTGCACTGCGCCTATGCTTACTATCAGCATGGAACTTCAGAACCGCTTGCAAAAATATTCTTATTCAATAGTCGAAGCAATCGAAGTCATTGGAGGTACTAACGTACAGTTTGCACATGATCCTAAAACAGACAGGGTTGTAGTTATAGAAATTAATCCACGTACATCTCGTTCTTCAGCTTTGGCTTCTAAGGCAACCGGATTTCCAATTGCATTTATATCCTCTCTTCTTGCTGGAGGTATTACACTTGACGAAATTCCATATTGGCGCGATGGTTCTCTTGAAAAATATACTCCTTCGGGAGATTATGTTGTGGTAAAGTTTCCCCGTTGGGCATTTGAAAAATTCGATGGCCTTGTAGACAAGCTTGGCACACAAATGCAGGCTGTTGGTGAGGTTATGAGTATTGGAAAAAATTTCAAGGAAGCCCTGCAAAAAGCTATTCGCTCCCTGGAAATTGGAAGATATGGATTAGGGTTTGCGAAAGATTTTAATAAAAAATCGCTGGATGAGCTGATGGTTATGCTTGGACATGCATCAAGTGAACGCCAGTTTATTCTGTACGAAGCTATACGAAAAGGCGCTGATATTGATGAACTATCCGAAAAAACTCATATTAAGAAGTGGTTTATTTCCCAGATGAAGGAATTAGTAGAACTGGAAGAAAAAATACTGTGTTATAAGGGCAAATCATTGCCAGACTCTATACTTCTTCAGGCTAAAAAAGATGGATTTGCTGATAAGTATATCTCAATATTGCTTGGAGTGCCTGAAAAATCGATTCGGGAAAAGCGCATTATGCTTGGCCTTTCTGAGGCATGGGAATCAGTACCTGTAAGTGGTGTTGAAAATGCAGCATATTATTTTTCAACATATAATGCACCAGATAAAGTTCAGGTTAGCAACCGTAAAAAGATTATGGTGCTTGGGGGCGGTCCAAACCGTATAGGGCAGGGGATAGAGTTCGATTATTGTTGTGTACATGCTGCTTTTGCTCTTCGTAAGGCTGGTTATGAGTCCATTATGATAAACTGCAATCCCGAAACAGTTTCGACAGACTATGAT
>JAHEEB010000888.1 GCA_024640925.1 Bacteroidota bacterium
CTTAGGATCAAGTCCTTTGAGCACTTCATCCATGCCCTCAATCTTTATTTCAACAATTTGTTTTGCCACTATCTCAACTCCAGTGCTTTATCTATTATTTGAAGCGTGGAGTAAATGTAATCTATGCGGGTAAGTATTTGAAACAACAACCATGCTATTACTACCAGAAGCGAACAGGTGATATACTTATAACTATTAAAGCTCATCATAACGGTGCTTATCCTCCCATCTATGATATAGAATATTAACGATCAGCATTGTTACTCCAGATATTGCCGAGACAATAGCGAGATCTGTCATAAATATAAATAATAAAATCCATCCGGTAACTACTGCCATTATTACATATCTCATTCTGTTGCCTCCTGTGGTAATTTAATAATGTCCTGTAATGCTTCCATGCCCATATTGTTATCGATTTGTTTTGCCATCGCCTGGTCGATAAGATATTGTCCATTATCTTTGTTGCCGACAAGTTTTACATCGGAAAGATTTATTTGTCTGCGATAGTATTTAGCTGAAAACCCTTTTAATATTTCTGGTTCAACATTCATTGATGGTGACATTAAATTCCTATAACGCTCAATAAAATCTTTCCTCGCCCAATGATTTTCTTTCGCTCTATACTCACAAAATGTATCCCATCCACCCATTGATTTAATCGTTTCTTGTACTGCGGGATCGGTGCATAGAATTGAGTGGCCTGTATTATAACGTATTAGCTCAGCCCATGCTTCTTCGGCTCTCGATTCAGGTGATAAGTTGCTGATATTATGAAAGGCGTATTCATCCGGCGGTGTTTTATATTGGCTTGTATATGATTGTCTGAGTTTAGTAAATAATTCGTCTAACTCTTCTCTGTTAAAATTTTTAGAAACATATTTAAAAACTATTTCTTTTTTAAATTCGGAATCATAGTTGCCATAATATGATTCAACAGCGGTCATGAATTCGGCACACGTTTTAATGGCTTGCATTTGTTTCCTCCGTTTCGGCTTCGAGTTTTTTCCAGTACTCAAGATTATTTTTAAAATCTTTATCACTATTTCGTTTTTTATTTTGAACGCAACCATCGACAAGGCGATCCCAGTACATGAGCAATTGACTTGGCAGGAATTGCCAGTTTTGGAATGGGTT
This sequence comes from Bacteroidota bacterium, assembly GCA_024640925.1. GTDB lineage: Bacteria > Bacteroidota > Bacteroidia > Bacteroidales > UBA10428 > UBA10428. Next base: position 1,138 of record JAHEEB010000888.1, read on the forward strand.
GCGAAGCTCGGCAATTTGTCTTAATAATTCAATTTTGCGTTTGGTCACATCTTTTTGAAGTTCACTGGTATTATATTTTGAAATTTTAGTTTTGATTAAAATATATATGCATCCGATTTCTTTTTTGCTGAATATAAGTTTCTCATTGTAAATATTTTCATAACCGGCATAAAAAGTTTTAATGAGTTTGTTGTGGAAATAAACAGCAGGGTCAATATCTGGTTCGGCGGATTTTCCCGCCAATATATCTGTATTTATTAATGTATCTATACTGTATATATTATGGTGACAAGATTCTTTACATTCCGTGTCAAGTTTCTTGTCATTTGCGTGACAAGATTCTTTACATTCCGTGTCAAGTTTCTTGTCATTTGCGTGACAAGATTCTTTACATTCAGTGCCAGAGTTAACTGATTTTTTATCTTGATTTTCTTGCTGAACCGGCTTAGTGGAGAGAATTTCGGAGTCCCATTTATCTGTAGTTTTTAGCCCTTTTTTGCCTTTAACAACAAGCCCTTTTGCGGTAAGTTTTTTAATTATTGCTGTTGTTGCCTGCCGGGAAATGCCAATAAATTCACCAAGATATACTTTTTTTGACGCGCACCATCCACCGCGCGAAAGATAGTAAATGCTATCCGCAATTGAATATTCGTTGAGTGTTAAATCAAACTTTCTACGCACATCGTGATCTATTGTTGTCCACCTACCCACAGAGAAACTCCTTCTTATGTCTCATTATTAGACACGTTTTTTATTGAATTTTGGAAAATAAATACCATCGTTAAAAAATCCGGTAACGGTATATCCACTCTGAACCATAAAGTCCAGTTTGCCCCATGTTTTATTCCCGATTTTTCCGGAATTGTACGGGCCTGAAATATCGATTACAAGCCCGTTAATTTTACAGCCTTTGAATTTTAAATCATTGAGTATCTTTTCCATTACGCCTCCCTACGCTATCACTGCACAATCAACGCCTTTTAGCTGATCGTTAAAATAATCCCTGATTGCATGGATACATTCGACACGCCAGAATCCGCCGGATGCTTCGAACAAGGCCAGCTCAACACCATTCGTGTTACGCATACGCAGAACAAATTCCGATGAAGGCTGTTTAATTTCCGAGAATGTACGCCTTGGTGTAAGTTGTACCGGATTTGGGAGTTCAGTGGCTTCCTGATTTACTATACCTTTCCTGACCGTGGTTGTTTGTGTGCATCCATCATCCTGAACCTGCGCTTTTGCTTCGCCCTGGATATTTCCGATTTTACTCATAAATTTTGCAAAATTATCGTCATGAATAAATTGTGCCTGCAATGCTATGACAAAATCCTCATGCCCGTAATATTGATTAAACTTAAATGTAAAATCATCGACACAGGCAGTTATATATCCTTTGCGCCTTGCATATACTTTATCATAATCACCATAAACATCTACACGATTATGTTCTTTAATGCTTATTACATGTTTTATTTCGTCGTCGAGTTTTCCCTTGATATAATCAACGACGCCGGAAAGTGTGTGCAACGGCAAAGCTACAGGCGCGGAAGGTTGCATCATCATTAAATCTTTGTTGCAATATTTCTTGTCGTCGATTGTCAAAATCTCCGCTTTTCCGTTTTCGACG
>JAHEEB010000180.1 GCA_024640925.1 Bacteroidota bacterium
TTTCTTTAGATAGAATTCAGCCGTGTCCGGGTTGTTTTTTTCGAGGTATAGCACACCCATGTTCAAATAACTATCAAAAAGATTATCGTAAATTTTATATTGAAGACAAAGGGCAACAGACTTTTTATAATATATAAGAGATTTTGAATAATCTCCTTTAATGTCGTATGCAATGCCGAGTTTATTATATGCGCCGGCTAATAATATATCATTATCTTCCGATGGTTCTTTTTCTAATTCATGGATACCCAATGTTAGATTTTTTATGGCATCATCCGGAGAATTTAATGGCCAGGCTTGTCTTCCCCCGGTTTCAATCCGCGCGATTGTTTTCCATGAATTAACGTTTTTAATAGTCTCAGGATTTGCATTTTTCAACCTGTAGTGGATAATTGCAGAATAATATTTCAGTGCATTGTCATAATCTCCAATCTCAGAATAGGTGCGGGCAGCCAGGATGAATAGTTTCATCTGGCTGTTGACTATCAGATCGTTAAATGGATATTTTTCGGCAATAGTAATTCCTTTAACAATATACTTTATAGCTTCCTGTGGATTTTGAATTTCAAGATAACAAAGTCCAATATTTGAGTATCCAAGAATGAGACATGGTGTTATAACACTATCGGGTATATTTCTTAAATTCTCCCTGATTTGCAATGCTCTGATGTAATATCGGATTGCTTCATTGTACGATTTTTCTGATTCTTCAGCAATATTATGGAAAGCAACGCCTTTTTTATGAATAATAAAAGCATGAGACATTGATTCTGAACCGAATCTCTTTTTTGCATTGACTTCGGCCAGATCTAAAAGTTGGAAAATGTCATCAAAAGAGTATTCAAGGTTATCAAACCACGAAACAATCTCACCATCGATCGAATCGATATAATCAATTTCTTTTACAACGGAAGAAGGCAAATTGCCACCAAACGCATTTACCTTAAGAAACTGAAAAAAGAAGAATAATACTATTTGAAAGACAACTATTTTACTCATCTGTTCAGTCTGATAAATCAGGGACAAGTAACATCAGATGTGTTTAGTTTTCCCTTACCTATTACTTCTAGTCCAGGTATGGGAGTAGCCGATTCAATGATGCATTTTACTATATCCATATTATTTGGTACACCTGCATGAATAATCTGAACAGCATGGTTTGTGACAGTTGGAGCAGCAAAAGAAGTACCCTGGTATGAATTAAAGTCTGAAACTTCACCTTCGTAGGCAGCTATTCCAATTGTTGAAGAACCATAATTTGAATAAGAAGTTATGCTATCGCTACCTTTGTCAAGTGAGGCAACACCGATTACATTACCCAACCTGGTAAATGTGCTTGAATTAAAACCCGAGGGGAAATGCAGACAGTTATTGGTATTGAGATGATCATTGCCAGCCGACGCAACTACCAGAATATCGTTACGTTGGGTTTTTTCCATATATTCCAGGAAAAGACTGTCGCAGATTGGCATATAATGACCCCAGCTCATATTAATGATATCGGCATTGTTTTTAATCGCATGGCTTATTGCACAAAGGCCATCAAATAAAACACCTTCTCCAGCTTTGTTAAATACTTTTAAATCCATAAGAATAATAGGAAGGGCAGTGTTGTTTTTCATTATAATTCTTCCAACAATCGAACCATGGGTGTTAATTTCAGTGTCTTCATCCGAAGTTTCGTTTTTTATAAAATCAAAACTATAATCCCTGAGAGACTTACCGGTAAACATATCAGGATTAAGCCCCCCGTCAATTATAGCAACCACTATTGAAGCATCGGACGGCGCTTGTACTGTTTTATTATTATAAAATACATTATAGGTGCCTGTGGCAGGTTCAAATTTTATTTCATAATTAAAGTAAACACGTCCATTATCTTCCCCATGCAATTTTGAATCGGCCTGTCGACGAGAGGTATTCAGATTAATAACTTTATCGTCCCGAAACTCAGCCAGGACAAGGTTGCTGTCGCATGGGCAAGTTCGAAAATTTAAAGCTCCCATGTCATCGATCAGCCATTTTAAAAAATCATCTCTTTTAGAACCATATGTTTCAGGTTCGAAATGAATAATGAGCTGGTTGGGAATTGTATCGGCATATATTCCATCGGGACAATCTGTCGAAACTCTGCCTTCGGTGTATTCCCGAAGTTTATCACAACCTTTCAGGCTGAATATTCCTGCCAAAAGGCAAATAAAGAGAATTGGTTTGATTGTGTTTTTCATAGCGGTTGGTTTTAATAGGTTGATATTTAAGTTAATCTGATTTAAATTTAGTCATTTTTGTTTTTAATTCCGAAGCCTCACTATAAAAAGGATGTTCCTTTGAAGCCAATATCTTATCAATGTACTTATTCGTTTGTTCAATATCTCCCTCGGAAAGTAAAGAAATGATCAGATACCAGTCGGCAGAAAAGCAATATACACTTGTTCCCTCAGTTATTTTCCGGAAGAGATTGGCAGCTTGTTCATATCTTTTAAGGTTGAAATAGCTGTGTGCCAGGTAATAATTAACTTCCGGACCCGGATTTTCAATTTTTTCCCACTCTTTAGCAGCATCTTCATATAACCCCTTGCTATAATCATCAATTCCTTGTTGCCAGTGTAAAACTTCCCGGCCCATTGTATGTTCAGGTGAATCGGGTAGTTTATAATACATCATTGCCAGTTCTGTGTGTGTTTCAGGTTTCGATTTGTTGATTAAAAAGAATATTCCTATAAAAAGGGCAAGACCTGCGGCCAACGCAGCAAACCGCATTATTCTTTTGCTGTCGGGTTTTTCTTCCTTTTTCCAGGAAGCAAATTTTGAATAAAGATTATTCTCAACTTGTTGATCGACAACTTCCATGGCAAGCTTATACTCATCATAAATTTCTTTTAGTTCAGGGTTATTTCCAATCTCATTCTCGAACAATACGCGGTCCGTATCGCTCATTGTTCGGTTAAAATAGGTTTCCACTCTATGTATTGTAGTCTCATTCATAATGTTGCCTGTTTATTTCCCCGAAGCATTTCCCATAGTTTTTTTCTGCATTTGTTTAGTGTGTTTGATGCAATCTGAGCGTTTTTAAAGCCCATCTGTCGGGCTATTTCATCCATTGTAAATTGATCAACAATAAAATATTTTAAGGTTATGATTTTTTGGCAGGATTCTCCGAGTTCCTGAAATGCTTTGTTCAAGAGATCCGCATTTTCTTTGTTTTCTAATTCCTTCAAAGGATCGGAGGTGGTTTGCGGATCGTTTTTCGAGTAATCTTCAATGGAAAGATTTTTGCTTTTTTTAAGTTCGTTTCGCCACAAATTAAAGCAAATCTGGTAGAAATATCCTTTCATTGCACCGCCTTGGTATTTCCCTTCTATCAGCTTTGCATCCAGATAAATCAATCCATTCTGGAAACAATCTTCAGCGTCTTCGTATTTTCCGCTGTTTTGCATTATGGCGCGAATTATCTGTTTTTTTAATTTGTTATCTGCATTTATCCATTCCATTACCTTTTTTCTCGAATAGTCATTTTGCATTAGTTCAATGCACCAAATCCGTTTAGCTTCCGATTCGAGGTATTCACAAACAGAATCATCAATATTCCATTCATGTCGCCTTATTTTCTTGTCGAGCCTGACCAGGCAGGTTTCAAAAACAGTTTCGGATTTTTCTTCAGAACCTCCATCATTTTTAATTGTTTGTTTTACCTTCAGTGAATACTCACTTCGTAATAAAAGATGTTTCAAAGCCTGATCGCGAAGTACCCCACCAGCGTTGATGTCTTTTACAATTTTACTGTCAGAATATTCAACCTTTAACATACGTGTAATGAATCAGAGGTTTCTAATCTTTTTTTGGATCATTTTTTTACACATCACTAAAATAGGGAAATATTTGATTTTTAGCAAGTTTAGTGTGTATAACGAAGTATAGATTCTTTTCATTCTGAATGGCAATAATGGTATAAGGTCTTCGCTTTTTTTAGCCACCAAGACACAAAGGCACGAGGATCCTCAAAAAAACCATTTTAGTGTATCTTAGAGTCTTAGAGTCCTGGTGGCAAAGGAAAGTCAATAAATCAACAGAATCCATTTGGCTATTATTTGGTGTTTTTGTGTTTTGGTGGCAAAAGCAAAGCCACAAAGGCACCAAAGCATAAAGATCCACAAAAGAAAATCATCTTAGTGTATCTTAGAGTCTTTGAGTCCTGGTGGCAAAGGAAAATCATTTTAGTATATCTTAGAGTCTTCCAGTCTTGGTGGCAAAAAAAGAATGACTCTTAATATACATTACATATTTATTGTGTAATTTAATTCACATATCTTACTTTTGCCTTTCAATTAAAATAATACACAATGGCAGATAATTCTGAAATCTTAAGGCGCCTAAATTCCATCGAAGAAGCCATTGAAGATTTTCGACAAGGCAAACTCGTAATTGTGGTCGACGACGAAGATCGTGAAAATGAAGGCGACTTTATTGTTGCAGCAGAACATGTTACCCCCGAGGTTATTAATTTTATGGCTACCCACGGACGTGGTCTTATATGCTGTGCTATACCCGAGGAACGATGTGAACAACTTGAGCTTGATCTCATGGTCCAGGTGAATACATCTTCGCATGCAACGCCATTTACAATATCGGTAGATTTGCTCGGCCCCGACTGTGGAACCGGAATTTCTGCAAGTGATAGGGCTAGAACTGTCAGAGCGCTTGTTGATCCAACCACGAAACCAGATGATTTGGGCAGACCAGGACATATTTTCCCGCTAAAAGCCCGTTCACGAGGTGTTTTGAGAAGGGCAGGGCATACTGAGGCCACTGTTGACTTAGCGCGTCTTGCCGGGTTAAAACCAGGCGGGGCACTTGTTGAAATTATGAACGAGGATGGTACTATGGCCCGCTTACCTGAATTGATAAAGATTGCTGATAAATTCGACCTGAAAATAATTACTATTAAAAGTCTTATCGCATACCAACTCGAACGCGACAGTATAATAATCAAGGGAGTTAATGCAAAATTGCCTACTGAATTTGGCGACTTTGAGGTTATACCATTTATTCAGAAATCGAATAATGTAGAACACCTGGCTTTGTTCAAAGGTGAGTGGACTAAAGACGAGCCGGTTCTTGTAAGGATTCACTCTTCATGCATGACCGGTGATATTTTTGGCTCTTACCGTTGCGATTGTGGTCAGCAACTTCACGAAGCAATGCGCCGTATTGACGAAGAAGGAAAGGGAGTAATTGTTTACCTGATGCAAGAGGGCAGGGGGATTGGTATTTTTCATAAGATTCATGCATACAAACTTCAGGAGGAAGGACGTGATACTGTTCAGGCAAATATTGACCTGGGATTTCTCGAAGATGAACGTGATTATGGGGTTGGGGCTAGTATTATGCATGAACTCCACCTGGGCAAAATAAAGCTAATGACGAATAACCCAACAAAGCGTGCAGGATTGCAGGGTTATGGACTCGAAATAGTAGAAAATATACCGCTTATTATCCCTCCGAATGAACATAACATTCAATACCTCGAAACAAAAAGCACGAAAATGGGCCATAATCTTGATATTTCGAAACCTCAATCAAAATTGTAGTTTATGAAGAAAGGCATACGCATTGTTTTTATGGGTACCCCCGACTTTGCAGTTGCTTCCCTCAATGCTATTATTGCAGCAAATATTGAAGTTGCAGGTGTTGTCACTGCTCCCGATAAACCAGCGGGTAGAGGGTTGCAGATGCATGAGCCTGCTGTAAAAGTGGCTGCTAAAAAGCATGGAATCACTTCAATTCTACAACCCGAAAAATTAAAAGATCCGGTTTTCCTGGCAAATCTTGAAAGTTTGGAAGCTGATTTATTTGTTGTGGTTGCTTTTCGAATGCTTCCGGAGATTGTCTGGCAGATGCCTGAAATGGGTACAATTAATTTGCATGCCTCGCTTTTACCGCAATATCGTGGTGCAGCACCTATTAATTGGGCAATTATTAATGGCGAAAAGGAGAGTGGGGTTTCTACTTTCTTTATAGAGAAGGAAATTGACACAGGCCATGTTTTGTTTCAGGAAAAGGTTAGTATTGGCATTGAAGAAACTGCAGGTGATTTGCATGATAAACTTATGAATGTTGGTGCAGGACTTCTTGTTCAGACAATTAAAATGATTGAATCAGAGGATATTAAACCGATACCGCAGGATTCGATGCCAAAATTCAGCGAACTGAAACCAGCTCCCAAAATATTTAAAGAGAATTGCTGCATCGACTGGTCACTCCCCGGAGAAAAGATTTACAACCTCATTCGGGGCCTGAGTCCCTATCCAACAGCTTTTACTGAAATTAAAAACGAGCAGGAAGAAACCATTCAAATTAAAATCTTCGAAGCTGGGTTTGAGCAACAACAGCATTCAATAAAGACGGGAAGTGTTGAGTTTATTAATCATAAACAAATGCGTATTGCCTGCAACGATGGTTTTATTGAAATAAAATCATTGCAGCAAGCCGGTAAGAAGAGGATGGATATCGGCTCCTTTCTTAGAGGATTTTCTGGTCGAGATCAAAACTTTTCAGTCGTCTAAGTCAAATTCAACCTGAAAACGTCTTCAAATATCTGATCCTGTGGCTTTTCTTTACCATTGTTACAGGCACACTGGCACCTTCCTTTAACCTGCCTCTCAGATATCCGTTATTTGATGCCAGAATACTATAAGCTTTTATTTGTAGGAGACAGCCTGAAAGGCTGACAGAACATAGCCCGGGGTGTAACTCCGGGAATAAGATACAGGAATATTCTATTATCCAGGCTGTAAGCCTGTTCATTTTCATTCAAAGCCCATCTGATAAATCAACTAAATCTGCTATAATCTGTGGTTCAGACTTTTTTGTTTAGCCCTGCGAGGTTTCTGAACCTCTTAAATTTTCCTTCAGGTGAACTTCTATTTCCGAAATCGATTTATCGCACCCCTACAGGGTGAATACGAGGTTGACATGTTGCCCGGGGCGACACCCCGGGTTATGGTGTCAAAGGCTTTCAGCCTGGGCAAGCAGGATTCAAATGATGTTTTAGTTTAATAGAATGTCCGGGCTTCGGGCAGTATTTTCAAAGCAAATAGAGAAATCGAGGTCAGATACCACTGAATGATAATCGTTATTTCATGCCAAAGTAATATAAGCTTTTATTTATAGGAGACAGCCTGTAAGGCTGACAGAACATAACCCGGGGTAAAACCCCGGGGAATAAGAAACACGAATGTTTGGGTTATCCAGGCTGTAAGCCTGAGAGAAGGGATAGATTCACCTGTGCCCATTTATTCCTGTATAATCAAGTGTTATAGCGATTGAAATGAAAAAATCCTAAAAACAGGATGGATATCGGCTCCTTTCTTAGAGGATTTTCTTGTCGTGATCAAAACTTCTCAGTCGTCTAAGTCAAATTCAATCTGAAAACCCCCATCTTCAAATATCTGATCCTGCGGCTTTTCTTTTACCATTGTTTGATGCCAGAATACTATAAGC
>JAHEEB010000181.1 GCA_024640925.1 Bacteroidota bacterium
TTATACCTGAAAGAACAGGGGTATCGTAACCTGGCTTACTAGCACCCATCAGGTTAACGCGGGTGAGATATTCGTTAGAGGAAAGAACACCAATATAGTTTTCTCCCGGAATGTTCATGAAGTTTGGCAATCCGGCACCGCTGCCGACAAAGAAACCTTTGAATCCTTCTTCTTTTAAATCTTCAATATTGGCTATTTTTCCAACAATAAAGTTTTTTACAAATTTAACCCCCATCTGTTTCAGTATGGATATCTCTCTGTCGATAATGCTGTTTGGCAAACGGAATTCGGGAATACCATAGCGAAGTACACCGCCAAAATCGTGCAGGGCTTCGAAAACGGTTACATCATAACCCATTTTGGCCATATCACCAGCCGCAGATAAACCGGCAGGCCCTGAACCAATAACAGCTACCTTTATTTTGTTACTTTCTTTAATTTCTGGCACGCATGTTATGCAACTTTCAATTTCGTAATCGGCAGCAAATCTTTCCAAATGTCCGATGGCAACAGCTGGCTTTTTAAGTTTCTCTGTGTAGATACACTTTGATTCGCATTGAACTTCCTGGGGACATACTCTGCCGCATACTGCAGGGAAAGTGTTCGTTTCTTTTAACGTAACTACAGCTTTATGAAAATCTCCAGCTTCAATATATTTTATGAACTTTGGAATATTAATACCAACAGGGCAACCTTCAATACAGGTAGGATTAGCACAATCAAGACAGCGCTTTGCTTCTTGTCTGGCTTGTTCCCCGGTAATACCTTTGTTTACTTCTACATTGCCTTTTATTCTCACTGCAGGGTCTTCTTCAGGCATATGTACTCTTTCGAGAGCAGTCCGTTCTTTTGGTTTAAGACTTTCGCGCAAATCGCTGCGCCATTGTGCGTCTCTTCCGTTATTATTTGTATTTTGAGATGTCATTGCTCTTTCTACCTTATTTCGATGTTCCTGTGTAATTATTCATAGCTTGAATTTCTTCTTCCTTATAACCGTTCAGACGCATTAAAAGTTCGTCGAAATCTATTTCGTGGGCATGAAATTCCGGCCCATCAACACATACAAATTTGGTTTTTCCTCCAACAGTCACCCGGCAAGCTCCACACATACCGGTACCATCGACCATAATACTATTCAGACTGGCCAGGGTGGGTATGTTGTACTTTTTAGTAAGCAAACTGGTAAACTTCATCATTATGGCAGGTCCAATGGTAATGGCTAAATCAATTTTTTCACGATTTATTATTTCTTCCATGCCGTTGGTTACAAGTCCTTTTGTACCATAACTGCCATCATCGGTCATTATTACTACTTCATCCGACGATTCTTTTATTTCTTTCTCTAATATAATAAGGTCTTTATTGCGTGCAGCAAGTACAGTTAAAACCTTGTTACCCTTTAGTTTTAAAGCTTGAACAATAGGTAGGAGAGGAGCAATACCAACTCCGCCGCCTGCACAAAGAACAGTACCGAATTTTTCAATATCGGTCGGCTGACCCAATGGGCCAACTAAATCGGTTATATAATCACCTGCTTCCAGTTTAGCAACCTTATAACTGGTAACTCCAACTGTTTGGATAATAAGTGTGATTGTACCGTTAGTTGTATCGGCAGAAGAAATAGTAAGTGGAATCCGTTCGCCTTCCTGACCGATCTTGATTATAACAAAATGTCCAGCCTTTCTTTTTTTTGCAATGAGTGGAGCCTCAATCACTAGTTTCACAACCTTTTCAGATAAAAACTCCTTAGAAACTATCTTGTTCATCGAATTGAAATGTATATCATAGAAAAATCAGGTGGCAAAGGTAAAAATAAATTTATCTTTTTTGAAGGCTTTTTTTAAAACAGTTTCCAATTAGAAACGGGACAAAATGGATGAACCTTTCCAATAATTTGTCTGTAATAGCTTTACTATGACAGATTATATTTTCCATCTTTGAAGGTGGAGCATGCTAAAAATAGAAATAGTTAATAAGTAATTGCAAATAGTTAATAATCCAACTTCATGCAGGTTATTAAATTCATCGCCAATTTTGCACGATTATTTATCTTTGGCCTCAATTTAAAAAGCTGAAGAAAATATAAACATTCAAATAAATCCATGCAAAAGTCTGAAAATATTATCGAAATTGAACACATATCACATTCTTTTGGTGATAAGACAGTTCTTGACGATATTAATCTTACCATAGGCAAAGGGGAATTTGTTACAATTCTTGGACCATCGGGTTGCGGAAAAACGACTTTGATGCGCTTGATTGCCGGATTTCTAAAAGCTTCTGAAGGGAAAATATATATTGCCGGGTCCGATATGACAAAAACACCGCCGCATCGACGACCGGTGAATACTGTATTTCAAAAATATGCACTTTTCCCGCATCTGAATGTTTTTAACAATATAGCTTTCGGCCTTAACCTGAAAAAACTCCCTTCCACAGAAATTAAAAAGAAGGTAATGCAGGTGCTGAAAATTGTTACCATGACCGATTATGAGGAACGAGATGTGGATTCTCTATCAGGCGGACAACAACAACGTGTAGCCATTGCACGGGCAATTGTAAACGAACCTGAGGTTTTGCTTCTGGATGAACCCCTTGCTGCTCTTGATTTGAAGATGCGCAAGGATATGCAAATGGAGATAAAAGCCATGCATAAAAAGCTGGGGATAACCTTTATGTATGTTACCCATGATCAGGAAGAGGCTCTTACTTTAAGCGATACAATTGTGGTAATGAGCGAAGGGAAAATTCAACAAATTGGAACGCCTACCGAAATTTATAACGAACCAATCAATTCATTTGTGGCCGATTTTATTGGAGAGAGTAATATATTAAATGGTACAATGATTGATGATAACCTGGTTGAGTTTATTGGTCATAAATTCGAATGTGTCGATAAAGGGTTTGGAAAGAATGTGCCAGTTGATGTGGTATTGCGCCCGGAAGACATTTATATTTTTGAAATGTCTGATGCAGCTAAGTTTAGCGGACAGGTTACTTCAAGTATATTTAAAGGGGTGCATTATGAGATGATGGTTACCACTCCCGAAGGTTTTGAAATCATGATTCAGGATTATCACCACTTTGATGTAGGCAAAACGGTTGGACTCCGCATAAAACCTGCCGATATTCACGTAATGAAAAAGGAAAGGCTTTGCAATACATTCGAAGGAACAATTGTAGATAAATCGCACATCCGTTTTCTTGGCCATACTTTTAAGTGTCCTACTGCCTCTCAGTTTGCTCATGGAAGTAAGGTGAATGTGAATGTTGACTTCAGAGATGTTATTCTTCAGGATAACGAAGAAGACGGAATGTTACCTGGTATTGTGAGTTTTATTCTTTATAAAGGAGATCACTATCACCTCACTGTTCTAACAGAAGAAGATGAAAACATTTTTATCGATACAAATGATATTTGGGACGATGGTGATCGGATTGGAATTACAATTTCTCCCGAAGCCATTAAAATTATAAATCTTTAAACCCGGATAAACGTGCGAAAGAATATTTCATCATTTATTGGGCGAAGAAGGAACTGGTCGATACCCTATGCATTCTTTCTGGTTTTTTTCGTCCTTATTCCGCTCGGGTTGATCGTATATTATGGATTTACTGATAACGAGGGCGATTTTTCATTTACCAATTTCCGTAAGTTCTGGATGCAGCCTGAGGCAATGAATACCTTTATCTTCTCAATAGGAATAGCCCTGATAACAACTTTTTTATGCTTGCTTCTGGGCTATCCGGCAGCATACATAATGAGTCGTATGAATATGCGGGGAGCAAAAATATTGGTGATGCTGTTTATACTCCCTATGTGGGTAAATTTTCTGATTCGAACATTGGCCACAGTAGCACTTTTCGATTTTCTGAGTTTACCTCTTGGTGAGGGATCGCTGCTGTTTGGCATGGTTTATAATTTTCTGCCCTTTATGATTTATCCGATCTATAATGTTCTGCAAAAAACCGATCATAGTTTAATCGAAGCGGCACAGGATCTTGGAGCAAATCCACGCCAGGTTTTTTTCAAAACCATTATGCCTCTTTCTGCTCCCGGAATCTATAGTGGTATTATGATGGTATTTATGCCTGTAATATCAACCTTTGCTATTGCAGAACTTTTAACTATTAATAATATCAAACTTTTCGGTACTACTCTTCAGGAGAATATATACAATGGAATGTGGAATTATGGGGCAGCTTTGTCGCTTGTTATGTTACTGCTCATTGGTGTAACATCGCTGCTAAATAATGAAGGAAACGCAAAAGCTGCTGAGGAAGGAGGTTTGATATGACAAAGAAATTTTTAGCCTCATCCTATTTGGGTTTATTACTAGTAATACTATATGCACCCATATTAATTATTGTTATTTTCTCATTTACCGAAGCAAAAGTACTTGGCAACTGGACCGGATTTTCAATGAAATTATATACTTCCTTATTTCAGGGTGGAATACACCACTCTCTTACAAGTGCGCTTTGGAACACTCTTATAATCGGGTTGGTTGCAGCTTCGGTCTCTACTATTTTAGGAACAATGGCCGCTATTGGTATTTATAATTTGCAACCCCGGCCAAGAAAAGCAATACAATTGGTTAATTCGATACCTATTCTTAACCCCGATATTATAACTGCTATTTCTCTTTTTCTGCTGTTTGTTAGTTTGGGAATTTCTCAGGGATATACTACAGTTATTCTGGCCCACATTACTTTCTGTACGCCTTATGTGGTTCTTAGCGTGTTGCCTCGCTTACGCAGAATGAACGAAAATCTGTATGAGGCAGCACTTGACTTAGGAGCTACACCATTTCTTGCACTTCGCAAAATAATGCTTCCGGAATTAAAACCTGGTATGATAAGTGGTTTTATATTAGCCTTCACCCTCTCAATTGACGATTTTGTTGTTACTCTTTTTACAATTGGGAATGAGGGGCTGGAAACTCTTTCTACATATATTTATGCCGATGCACGAAAAGGAGGTCTTACTCCCGAGTTGCGTCCCCTTTCTGCTATCATTTTTATCACAGTACTTGTTCTTCTGCTGGTTATTAACCAGCGGGCAGCAAAAAAGAAATTATAAGATGAATAGTTTTAAACAAACCTGTGTGCGGATACTATTTCTTCTGACACTATTTATAATCCCGGTTTTTTTCAGTTGCAGCGATAGTGATAAAGCCCGTAGCGAAATTCTGAAAATATACAACTGGGCCGATTATATCGACGAAGATTTACTAACGGAATTTCCCAAGTGGTACAAGGAACAAACAGGCGAGGATGTTCATATTGTATATCAGGTATTTGATATGACCGAGGTGATGTATACCAAAATTGCACTCGGAAAAGAAGATTTCGATTTGGTCTGTCCAACCCAGGCAATTATAGAGCGAATGCTTAAAAATGATATGTTGTTGCCCTATAGTCGTAATTTAGGAACTACAGAGAATTATTTTGGGAACATATCTCCATTTATTCGTGAAAGGCTTGATGCCTTCAGTTTGCCGGGAATAAACGCAGAAGATTACGTAATTCCATACATGTGGGGAACATCCGGAATTCTTTTCAATACAGCTTTGATTTCCAGGGAAGAGGTAAGCTCCTGGGGTTGTCTCTGGAACCCTAAGAACAAAGGGAAGATATTGATGAAAGACAGTTACTGGGATGCTTATAATGTTGCAGCTATTTATGGTTTTTACAATCAGATTAAATCAGGTAAACGCTCGATATTTCATGTCGCAAATGATCATACCCTGGAAGATATTGCTATGGTTGAGAAGCAGCTGAAAAATTTGAAGCCTAACCTGGCTGGCTGGGAGGCAGACTTTGGAAAAGAAATGATGACCAAAGGTGAGATTTGGCTTAGTTATGCATGGAGCGGAGATGCTGTGTGGGCTATTGATGAAGCTTCTACAGTTAATGTAACCCTTGATTATGTTGTACCTAAAGAAGGTAGCAATATCTGGTTTGATGGCTGGGTAATTCCAAAGTATGCCAGAAATGTAAAAGCTGCCAGTTATTTTCTTGATTTTTTATGTCAGTCTGAAGTTGCTCTCCGGAATATGGATATTAGTGGATATTCGAGTGCTGTTGCTACACCGGAGATTAGAGATGCTGGAATAGATTCATCATTAACAGAAACTGTTAATCTTAGCTATTTCTTTGGACCAGGGAATGATAGTCTGTTTATTAACCCAATTCAATATCCCGATAGCAGTATTGTGAACAGGTGTGCAATTATTAACGATTTTCTCGATAAAAACGATGTCGTACTCGAAATGTGGAGCCGTGCCAAGGGTGATAGTCTGAACAAGCCCATGGCTATTATGATTCTGGCAGTTTTCTTTTTTCTGGCAGTCTGGTTAATTTATCGTAAGGTTAAGAGAATCAAAAGCAACCGAAGGAGACTGGGGAAGAAAAATAATACAAATAAATAGTTAGCTATTAGCAATTACCTCAATAGAACAACAAACTTTAAGAATTACAAATTACAAAAAGAGTTTAACAGGATAGATAAGTAGACTGGAATATTCTGATATTTTGTTTGAAGAACGAACAGAAACCCAATTTTTTCGATGATATAATCGATATGAATTACCAGGGAATGTTAAGAATTTGTGACATCCCCTGGTAATAATTTAAGAAGCATGTGAGCTTATCAGGACCTGCATTGTCCTTTATTCTTTTACTAATATATAGTTCATCCCATTTATATTAACAATGTACATACCAGCTTTTAGGCTTTCGGTATTTACATAGCTTATGCCACTTATCTGCTGCGAAAGCACCAGTTTACCGGTTAGTTCGTTGATATACAGGATTCCTTCATTTTCCCCGGCATCAATTGTAAATCCTGTGGTACATGGATTTGGATAAATACATACACTTGCCTGGTTTGTTATATCAATGCCCGTTTCTGCTGTAAAGCTTGCTGCAATGGTATGGCTGGCAGCTACGCTGCTGAAAGTGTAGTTGCTTACAGCTCCCACGCTACTTCCGTCAACCAATACATCAGAAATTGTATAGCTGCTATTGGCGGTAATAGTAAAAGTTTGGTCACTGCCTTCCGCTACCGATATTTCTCCCGATGGACTTATGTTGCCTCCATCGCCTGCCGAAGCGGTGATGGTATATACCGGTGTAGTGGTTTCCGCAAAGCTGGCTACAATGGTATGATTTGCAGATACCGAACTGAAATTATAGGTGCTTACAGCTCCAGCACTGTTTCCATCTACCAATACATCGGAAATAGTATAACCACTGTTGGCGGTAATAGTAAAAGTTTGGTCACTGCCTTCCGCTACCGATATTTCTCCCGATGGACTGATGCTGCCTCCATCGCCTGCCGAAGCGGTGATGGTATATACCGGTGTAGTGGTTTCCGCAAAGCTGGCTACAATGGTATGATTTGCAGATACCGAACTGAAAGTATAGGTGCTTACGGCCCCTTCACTGTTTCCATCGACCAATACATCGACAACATGATAACCATTATTG
>JAHEEB010000889.1 GCA_024640925.1 Bacteroidota bacterium
CTGTTGTTAATCCGGTTTGTATACGAAAGATTATAGTCATAAAAATAATTCTGACTGTTAAACATAAAATTAAAAGGAACATCGAGCAGGTATCTGCCAGCTACCATCATCGAGGCGTTTTTCCCGGCAGGAAATTCAAGAAATAACTTGGAATAAAAGGTACTTGGTTCAATTTCGCCATGAAATTCGTTTGGATTACCATCGATGGTAGAGATGTACATAACCGATGAATTTCTTCCGCCGAATTCAGCCCCAAAACCGCCAACCAGCAAATCAACATTTTTTATTGTCAATGTATTGAAAATACCCGATGTAATGGATGAATGATATGGATTGTAAATCATAACACCATCAAGCATTACAGCATTTTCACCAGGGTCGCTTCCACGAACCGAATATAATGGCGAATTTGGCTCTGTACGATCAATCCCGGGTAAATATTTAACAGCAGCAAAAACATCATTGCCAGCAGTTGGAATTGATTGTATCATCTGTGGTGTGAGCTCAATCTGGCTGGTCTCAATAGTTTTATCAGCAACCTGATCTGGTTTTACAGCAACAATAGATATTTCGTCGAGATTCAAGGGGGCTTGTTTTAGATAAAGATTCGTTAAAACCAATCCTTTATTATCAATCCTTACTTTTTTCGTAAGTTGTTCATAGCCAACATGAGAAATGATGAGGGTGTATTCTCCTTTTTTCATCCCAGTCATACTAAAAAAGCCGTTCACATCGGTTACTGTGGTTTTACTTCCATCTTCTGTCCTTACTATTGCTCCAATAAGTGTTTCCATAGTTTTATCATCGCTGATATAACCCGAAATAGTATATGATTGTCCAATCAATGCCAGGGAGAACAATAAGAAGCTTGATAAAAGACCTGTTTTTCTCTTCATACTCAGAATTTATATCCAAAACTGCTATATAGTCCAACCTGAAATTTCGGTGTCATCTCAATTGTGTAATAGAAATTTTCGAATAACCCCAATTTAAATAACCAACCATGTTGATTTTTTTTGTCGAAACAGATACTCTGGTTTGATGAAAGAGAAAGTTGCACTATCTGGTAAAGTTTAATATCCTCCTGTACTTTCCATTTTACTAGTCCTAATAGAGCATTTGTTGAAACATCGAAAGCAGATTTGTCATTCAACCGTTTATAAAAGTGTTCTGTTTTCTTTCCAAAACCTATTACTTCAAAATCTTTTGCTTTTTGATACCTGATAATGTTTGCCATAAATACTTGTCTTGTCTCAGTTTCAGGTCTTGTAAAATACAATTCCCCCTCGAGCTGCCAGAAATCAATTCCAACAACGCCACCAACCGAAGCATTCAGAAAATGAGATCGGGAAAATGGCTGCTCAATCCAGCTTGATGGGGCTTTAGAATCCGAATTGAAATGATTTGTCAGCTCAAGCATATCCAGCTTAAGTTGTGTGTCCCATTTGGAGAGCATTGTGTTATATATGAATGTCTTATCCTTTTTGTTGCTCTGAGGTTGAAATTTATAATTATAAATTAATGTTCCACCCGGAAGGCTATCGCCATTCTCAAACCTTAGGATATTTATATCGGCTTTTAGAATATAAGGGTTAAACAACCTTCCATTCATTCGTTCTATTATAAAATAATCGATAGAAAGACAAAAAGTGTCGAGAGGTTTGTTACTAATAGGAAAACAAGATTGAATAGATTCAGCAAGAGGTTTATTGATACATAATTCCTGGTCGACGGGGATAAGAACATACTTTTTTACTTGAGAATAGCTAACAAGTTTAGGATTTACGTTTCGTTTATCTTCAATGGAAGAAACATGGTAATTGGCAGGAATAATTGAATCACAGGTAAATGAAAAATAAACGGTATCTGTAATGATATTTTGCGAAAAGGCAAGAAAACAGTTCAGACAGAAAGAGGAAACGAAAAAAAACTTTTTCATTGAAAAGGTCAATTGGGTTTTGATTTGATTCAAAATTAAACAAATTGACTAATAGAGAAAAAGATAAGGCAAATAATTAGTTCGTATATTCCTTATCGTATCAATCTTTTCAGAAGGTTACTAACCTCAATGCAATATCTAACGTTATGGTATAATGATTTCCAAAAATGTATTTTAGGTTCACCTGGTATTGGCATACCCTCACGACTTACACTGGAAAACCATTCCCCGTTCATACTATCACTAAATGTGTTTTCTATATATTCTATAAGTCTGACACCATAACTCAGGAAAGTCTTATCTTTAGAACACTCATGGGCATAAAACATAGCAATAGCTGATTCTGCCTGAGTCCACCATTCTTTAACCGCGGTAACCGGTTCACCATCATTATTAATTTCATGAAACACACCGCCATAGCTTTTATCAAACGCTTTTTCGATAATAGTTTCTAATAGTTTCCGTTCAATCTGGCAGGTTAGTTTTTGTAGTTCCTCATCACCAATTGCTTTCGATGCCATGTAAAGTAGCCATCCCGTTTCAGCATTATGGCCCGACCAGTTTTTGTTTGGTAAGCGTTCCCAATCCGATGTAAATAAGTGAAGGCATATAGTATGTTCTTTATCATAAAATTTTGACGTCAGAATTTCAATTAATTCTTTTATATGAGGGATCAGCATTTTATCCTTTGAATACTCGTATTGTTTAACAAGAGCTTCCATCAAATGAAGATGAGTTCCTAATGATTTCGTAAAATTCTTTTCTTGTTTCCAGTCAACACTGAATCCATCGAGATAACCACCTTTTTGGCAATCTTTTATAGT
>JAHEEB010000890.1:0-1669 GCA_024640925.1 Bacteroidota bacterium
CTACAATTACTGTTAGTTCATCAAGTACTTCTGTAACTGGTGTAACGGTTTCTCCAACAACAGCATCTGTATCTGTTGGATCAACAACAACATTATTAGCCACAGTTACTCCAACAAATGCGACCAATAAGAGTGTAATATGGAGTTCAAGCAATACAGCTATTGCCTCGGTCAGTACAGTTGGTGTTATAACTGGTGTTGGAACAGGCAGTGCAACTATAACTGTAACAACTATAGATCAGTCAAAAACAGCTACTGCAACAATTACAGTTACATCAACCTCAACAACCACATGTGGTAGTAGTAATGCTGTTAGTATAACTATTCCATTCAGCAAAGATGGCGTTGGTGAATACTGCTATGTTACTACACAGACCATGGCTTATGTCAACTCTTGGAATATGGATAAAGTAACAATCAACGATGTTGATTATACCAATAAATGGTCGAATAGTATGCCTGCTGCTATTAATGGCGCATGGTACATTTATTACAAAGCATCAGTAGCATGGGCACATTTCGAAGCGCCTGCTGTTAAGAACGCAACGGGTATTGAAATGAGTCAGAAAGCTGATGGAATTAAAGTTTATCCTAATCCATTTAGTGACGAGATAACAATTGAATCAGACCTTGATATTAGTTGTATTGAGCTTTATAACTCAGTTGGTCAGCTGATTAAAAAGGTTGATGCAGATAATATCGGTTCAACTGTTTTTACAATTGATGAAAACTTACAGGGGAATCAATTTTATCTGAGAATTATAACAGATAATCAAACTGTTGTGAAGTCATTAATTAAAAAATAATCTAAAAGGGAGGGAGTTTTAACCTTTCCTCCCATAATACCTGACAAACCTAGAGTAGTGTTAACTTAAAAGCTAGAATCCTATGAGAAAAATAATAATATCTGCTCTATTAGGCTTGTTAAGCCTGATAGTTTCGGCTCAAATTAATATAAGTTATACCATTTCTCCTCAAACGGATCGTAAATTAATCAGTCCATATATTTATGGCAGCAATTATTCACAAGCGACCAATTTTACAACAGGAGAAAATTTTGCTATTACAAGAATAGGCGGTAATCGGACGACAGCCTATAATTGGGAAAACAATGCCTCGAATGCAGGTTCGGATTGGGTTTTTTCCAGTGATAACTTTATGTGCAGCTATCTTGGAATTACTGATGCAAATAGCGCAATTCCGGGCATAGCATATACAACAATAATTGATTCGGCAAACAAACACAATGCAAAAACACTGGTTACCCTTCAAATGGCTGGGTATGCTTCAAGAGACAAAAAAGGAACTTTAACAACCACTGCTCCAAGTGCAAGATGGTGTCAGGTGATTCCTGGGAAAGGATCGGCATTCGCAATTACTCCTGATACATCCGATGGAAAAGTGTATATGGACGAGTTTGTAAATTTCCTGGTAAACAAGTATGGATTGGCTTCAGCCGGAGGAGTAAAAGCATATGCATTGGATAATGAACCTGATTTATGGGCTTATACACATAAATATGCCCATCCGGATACAACTAGATGCCAGGAATTAATTGATAGAACGGTTGCATTATCAAGTGCTGTAAAAACGGTGGATAACAGTGCCGAAATCTATGGATTGGTTTCTTATGGTTTTAATGGATTTATGACTCTTCAGGATGCTCCGG
>JAHEEB010000890.1:1679-2761 GCA_024640925.1 Bacteroidota bacterium
AGAGCTGCTTCAGCAACAGCTGGTAAAAGGCTTGTTGATGTACTCGACTTACACTGGTATCCTGAAGCACAGGGCGATAGTAGGATTACTTCCTCGTCTGCTACAACAACTAATGATAAACTGGCCAGATTGCAAGCACCCAGAACTTTATGGGATCCTGATTATACCGAGAAAAGCTGGATAGGTCAATGGTTTAATAGTTATTTGCCCCTGTTACCCAATGTTCAGAAATCAATTGACACTTACAATCCAGGTACTAAATTAGCATTTACAGAATTTGACTATGGCGGTGGTGGGGATATTACCGGAGGTATTGCTATGGTTGATGTGTTAGGTATATTCGGAAAGTATGGCGTTTATGCATCAAACTAC
This sequence comes from Bacteroidota bacterium, assembly GCA_024640925.1. Lineage (GTDB taxonomy): Bacteria > Bacteroidota > Bacteroidia > Bacteroidales > UBA10428 > UBA10428. The sequence continues at coordinate 2,052 of JAHEEB010000890.1, forward strand.
TGGTCAGGCAGCGACCCGATACCTTTCATTCGTCTGGCATATAAGATGTTTAGAAACTACGATGGAATTAATTCAACCTTCGGAGATATGAATATTGGAGCAACAATGACTGATAAAGAAAATAGCTCCATTTATGCTTCCGTATCACAGACTTCGGACGATATAATGCATGTTATCGTAATCAATAAAAATATGGAACAATCCATATCAGGAAGCTTTGATATGAATAACACTTTAAATAATTATACAACCGCCTCGGTATATGCTTTCACCAGTACTTCAACCTCTATCCAGAAATTGGCTGATATTACTTTATCTGGTAATAGATTTACTTATTCCTTACCTCCTTTATCAGTATATCAATTTGTGTTGAAGAAAAATGGAACCATTACACCTGTTGCTGTAACCGGTGTTAATCTTAGTTCTTCTGAGCTGTCACTTAACTTTGGCTCAACAGCAACATTGACCGCATCAATACTGCCAACAAATGCAACAAATAGAACAGTGACCTGGAGTTCAAGTAATTCAGCTATAGCTACGGTCACTCCCATAGGATTGTTATCGGCAGTTGTAACCGCGAAAGGTGCTGGAACTGCCACTGTTACTGTAGCTACAGAGGATGGCTCCAAAACTGCTGTTTGTAATGTCTCTGTTACAGGTGGCGGAACTTGTATATTCGACACTCCTTTGTCTTCAGCATTACCCGGAAT
>JAHEEB010000891.1 GCA_024640925.1 Bacteroidota bacterium
GGGCTATTTCAAGAAGTTCATTAACAAAACTTTTTTATGATAATACCGAGCGACTAAAGGAATTGAAAGGGATTAACACCACCACAGAAATTCTTAAGAAAGGCGATATACTTGAAACATCTCTTCAACAAATATGCAATGTGTTGCCGGAAGCATGGCAGTACCCTCAGGATACCGTTGCAAGGATTATTTTCGAAGATAAAATTTTTAAAAGTGAACGGTTTCGAGAAACAAAATGGATGCAGAAGCAATGCTTCGAAACATCCGATAATAAAGCTGGAAGCATAGAAATCTATTATCTGAAAGAATTCCCTGAGATATACGAAGGCCCATTCCTGAAAGAAGAGAGAAATTTGATTGATAACCTGGCAGCATTGATTTCAGGTACTGTATCGAAAAAAGCGCTTCAAAAGTTATTGGTCGAAAATACTGAACGGTTAAAAGAACTGAGGGAAATAAATATAACTGCTGCCATACTAAAAGAACATAAATCAATCGAAGATGCCCTTCAGGCCATTTGCGCCGTATTACCCCGTGCCTGGCAATATCCCGAATATGCCGCAGCAAGAATAAGCTATGGAAAAAAGGTATTCATTACCACGAATTTCGAAGAAACACCCTGGGTGCAAAAACAGGAATTTGAGACGCCAGACAATAAAGAAGGGTTAATAGAAGTATTTTACATAAAAGAATTCCCTCAGGCAGACGAAGGCCCCTTTTTAAAAGAAGAGAGAGATTTACTGAAAAATATATCGAGTCTTATTGCAGGTTCGGCAACTCAGAATGTATTTAACAAACTTCTTGCCGATAATCGGGAGAGACTAAAGGAATTAAAAGGAATTAATCAGACCTCGGAAATAATTGCAGAAGGTTTGCCTGTTGATGAAACACTTCAAGAAATCTGTAACATTCTGCCAAAATCATGGCTGCACTCTAAGCATACCACAGCCAGGATCATTTTCGAAGGGAAAACATATGAAAGCCCGAATTTCAAAGAATCCATCTGGATGCAAAAGGAGAGTTTTGTAACAATTGATAATAAAACCGGGCGTATAGAAATATTTTATCTGAAGGAGTTTCCAGAAATATACGAAGGACCGTTTCTTCGCGAAGAAAGGAACCTATTGATTAACATTGCCAAACTTATCAGCGGGTATATTAACAACTATAAGGGCCGCGATATCTTTAATAAAGCAATGATTAAGGAAAAAACCATTCACAAGCCCGAAGAGTACAGAAAATCGTTAATAGAAAACAAGCAGCCCCTTCAGTTATTTTTCAACAAACAGGCACTCGATAAATATATTTACCTCGATATGATGAAGTATAAGGTAAAGGAGATACTCTTTGTTGCTACCTTATATGATGCCTTTGTTCTTGAAAACGAAGATAATTTCTTCGAACAGTTCATGGGAGAAATTTACCAGTTTAGTTTATACTCGTTACCCAGAATTACTGGTGTAACATCGCCGGAAGAAGCCATTTCAGTGCTGGGTACAGCGCATTTCGATATAGCTATTCTTATGGTAGGTATCGACTCTAAGGCCCCCATTGATCTGAGTAGAAAAATAAAAGATAAGAGTCCGGATTTACCAGTTTTTCTGCTCGTTAACCAGAAAAACAATTTAAAATACTTTGAAGAACTGGTACCCTCTTTGCCTACTATCGATAAATTGTTTGTTTGGGAAGGGCATTCGCAAATATTCTTCTCTATAATAAAATCAATCGAAGACAGGGCCAATGCCGAAAATGACACAAAAGTCGGACTGGTTCGGGTTATTCTGTTAATTGAAGATTCTGCCTATTACTATTCAAAATATTTGCAAATTCTATATTCAATTATATTCGGACAGGTGCAACAATTAATGCCCGAGGCTGAAAAAAACGAACTCGACAAGATAAGTAAAATGAGGTCGAGACCTAAAGTAATTCATGTCAGAAATTACGAAGAAGCTGTTTTTGCATTTAACAAATACAGAGATTTTATGCTTTGTGTTATATCCGATGTGGAATTTGAAAGGGAAGGTTGCCCTGACAAATCAGCAGGGATTAACTTTATTAAATATGCAAAATCGATTATAAAAAACCTGCCTGTTATTTTACAGTCTGCCGATAATTCTAACAGGAAAAATGCCGAAAAAATCGGTGCTTATTTCATTGATAAAGATTCTGAAAATCTTCAAAACGAGCTCAAAAAATTCATTGCAACTTATCTGTATTTTGGAGATTTTGTATTTCGCGATAAGGAAGGCAAGCAGATAGCAGTGGCGAAATCGTTGAGAGAGTTTGAGACTTTGCTTCATCATATACCCGAAGAATCGCTATACGTGCATGCTATAGAAAACCAATTCTCTCAATGGTTGATGTCGCGTGGAGAAATTGAACTTGCCCGAAATGCTAGTCCTGTTAAGATTAGCGATTTTGCAACATTAGAAGATTTCCGTCGGTTTTTTATTGGCACGATTAAAAAATACAAAGAAGAAAAGAAAAAAGGCAAAATATTGAGCTACGATGAAACGTCGACACTGGATGAAAAAAACATTGTCAGCTTTTCTAGTGGGCAATTAGGAGGTAAAGGCAGAGGGCTTGCTTTTATCAATGCACTTATTTATAACCTGGAATTTCCTGAGCTAAAGGATCGAATTAACATTCGAACCCCTATTACGGCTGTGATTGGCACTGATGAATTTGATAATTTCCTATGGCAAAACCAGCTTTATCAGAAAATAAAGGATAAAAATATTTCCTACGA
>JAHEEB010000182.1:0-3865 GCA_024640925.1 Bacteroidota bacterium
GGCAATTATCTATTTTGCTTCAGCTTTTACTTCATTTCTTTTATCCTACTTGTCATGGAGAATGAGATCAACCAGAGGGGCAAAACTCTTCTCTGCTATGATGTTTTTTGTCGGTATTTGGATAATTGCCTCCATGTTAAGTCTTTTCAGCACAAATTTTAATGTTAAAATTCATATGCTCTGCTTCGAATACCTTGGCATGGCTGGAGCAGTTTATCTTTGGGTTTGTTTCATAGCAAGGTATACACAATATGATCACTGGCTGAAAAAGTGGGTCTTGTTTTTGCTGGCTTTAATACCCATTATTACCATATATCATACATTACTTGCACCAAATGATACTTTTTTGCACCAGGAATACATACTGGTTGATGTAAAAGGATTAACAGTTTTTGCTAAAAATTTTACCGGAGGTTTTTTTCTTTGGACAGCATATGCCTATTTTATGATCGGTACAGGCATTGTAATGCTTGTTTTCCGGATGGTTTATATACCTCGTAACTACCGGCAACAGCTATTCTTCTTAATACCTGTTATTTTATTTATTATCCTTCCAAATGTTTTCTTTATAACAGACAATAATCCGATTGAACCATATGATCCGACGCCTATTTCACTGGTTCCGGTAGGTATATTATTCTTAATGACGATTCGTTTTCATAAATTCTTGGATGTAGTTCCCGTTGCTCATAACCTGGTTTTAAAAAATATCAGGAGTGGGGTATTAATTATCGATCCACTGTTTCGCATAATAGAACTAAATCCGATTGCTGAAAATATATTTGGTAAGAAACAAAATGAAATGATTGGCAAACATATTTCAGCCATATTACCAGAAATTGAACCATTGGCTAAAGAAGACTTTCCAGAAGTTAAATCTGAATTGGTTTTGGGCATAGAGAAGCATACTTATGAAATAAAAATAGCTACCTTAAACAATAACTCCGGTATACCATTTGGAAAAGTAATTATGCTTTGGGATATTTCTGATCAGAAAATGGCCTTGTTTGAACTTGATGCATATGCTCGCACTGTCGCTCACGATCTGAAAACTCCACTAGGGCACATAATTGGTTTTGCAAAGCTATTAAAAGAAGACGAGCTTAATACTGAAGAAAAAGAAAAGTATTTGCAACAGATTATTTCCGGTGGAGAGAAAATGAAATGTATAGTTGATGGACTCTTAACACTTGCCAAGATTCGTAACCAGGAGAAATTCAATTTACATCCATTATCCATGGACGATATTCTCAGGAGTGCTTTTCAGAGATTAAACGAATCGATTGTTAATAAGAATGCAAAAATATTAATACCCCATACCTGGCATAAATCTATAGGCAATGCGATATGGATTGAAGAAGTTTGGGTTAACCTTTTAAGTAATTCATTAAAATATGCAGGTGTTCCACCGGTTATTGAATTAGGCTCTGAAATTAAAAATGGGCATGTTGTGTTCTGGATTAAAGACAATGGTGAAAGTCTGACTCCGAAAGAGCGAGAAGAGATATTTAATGAATTTACCCGTATTCATCCACAAAAAGACTCAATAAAAGGTTATGGTCTTGGTTTATCAATTGTTCAAAGAATTATTAGTAAATTAGGCGGTGAATTTGGAGTTAAAAGCGAAACAGGTTGTGGAAATACCTTTTACTTTACTTTACAAAAAAATGAAAATTAATATCAATCCATAAAATGGAATTAATTTCAATTGATATTCTTTTGTTTTTTCTGGGAACTATTTCCGGAGGTGCCTGTGTTGTTCTTTTTATGACATTAAAAAAGAAAGGTAAACGGACAAAACATATTAGCCTCTATAATAGGGAAGACCAGCTTAATATTTTTCTAAATTCCCTTTCGGATTTCATTTATATTAAAGATAAAGAGAGCAGGTTTATTGTCGCTAATAAGAAAAACGCCCAGGTATTAGGACTTAAATCCACTGAAAATTTAATTGGTAAGACTGATTTGGCTTTTTTCCCTCTTGATCTTGCTCAAAAGTATTATAAAGATGAGCAGAGAGTAATAAAAACGGGTATTCCTTTATTAAACGAAGTAGAGATGTGTATTAACGAGGTGGGGGATCGTACATATATTTCCACATCAAAATTTCCCATAGTTAATTCAAAAAAACAAGTAATTGGAATAGTCGGGGTTGGAAAGGATGTTTCTAAGCTCATAGAGTACGAGGATAAATTATTAAAATATAACGAAGAACTCAAGGTTATTAATAAGGAATTGCTTGAAAACCAGGAAAGAATTAATGAGCAAGCAGAAGAGATGATGGTTCAGTCAGATGAGCTGAAAATTGCTAATGAACAATTAACAGAACTTGTATATACCAGGGATAAGTTCTTTTCCATTATAGCACACGATTTAAAGAACCCAGTAAACCTTCTTCGCGGATATTCAGAATTACTCATTGATCGGTATGGACAGATTAGCGATGATAAGCGTCAGAATTATATAAAGCTAATAAATGGAGCGACTATTCAGCTTATAAACCTTCTCGAAAATCTTTTACATTGGTCGAGAATGCAAACCGGAAATATTAGTTTTCAACCACAAAAAATACGGATATCATCTTTGCTTAGCGAGAATCTGGCATTATTTACCGAACACTTTAGAAACAAGTCGATTACTTTTAATTGTGGAACAATCAATGATGACCTGGTTGTATATTGCGATAAAAATATGATAGATCTGGTTATTCGGAACCTGATTACCAATGCTATTAAATACACAAAGCGCGAAGGAAATATTTCCATTTCTTGTGTAGATAAAGGTAAAGAGATTGAATTTTGCATTGCCGATGATGGAATTGGAATCGATGAAGGAATGCAAAAAAATCTTTTTGGGCTTGTAAAGAATATTTCACGATATGGTACTGAAGGGGAAGCTGGAACGGGGTTGGGACTTATTTTATGTAGAGATTTTATAACCAAGAATAATGGTTCAATTTGGTGTGTAAGCCAACCGGATGAGGGTTCAAAATTCTATTTTACTATTCCCAAAGTAATAGATTAATGAAAAATGATTTTTTAAGTGTTAATGACATCCTTTTGTATTAATAGAAAGAAATTATATATTTATAATAAATTAATTAAATCTGATTTTGTTATTAACCCAAATCTTTTTTAATTATAAACTTAATTTTCACATTAAAAAAAACATTTATGGAAACGAACAAATCTGGATTAGTGACTGGTCTTGGAATTGGCGGATTGGTCCTAGGCATTCTTGCATTAATTGTGTCATTTATACCTTGTTTTGGTATTTATGCTTTATTTATTGGTGTTTTAGCGATTATTGTTAGTGTAGTTGGAATTATTTTTGCAGTACAAAAGAAAGTTGGAAAAGGTTTGTTGATTGCAGCAATAGTTGTTGCTTTACTCGGTAGCGCTATAGCTTTCTGGCAATATCAAAAAATCAAAAGTCTTGGCGAAGATGTTGTTAAGCAAATGCAAGAAGCAACAGAACAGGTGGGAGATGAATTGGAAACCCCAGCCGAATGAGATCAACCTATAAGGTATTAAACTATATTTTGATTTCAATCATACTTTTAGGAGGAATATATTTCCTCCTAATTTTTTTTGGTATAGTAAACGGGCCAAATTGTTACTATAAAGAAATTTATGGAGTAGAATGCCCTACATGTGGAATAACTCATGATTTTGCAAAAATATTGCATCAAAAAAGTCTGTTAGGTATTCAGTATAGGTCAAAAGTTTATTTTTTCTTTTTTGTTTATTTGTTTACTTCCCGTTTAATTTTCCTTTTTCTTTCATATAGAATCAAATCCATTTCACCAGTTGTTATTGTCGATATTGTTTTATCGAGCTTAATGATAATTCGTTTATTTTTAGCT
>JAHEEB010000182.1:3875-7454 GCA_024640925.1 Bacteroidota bacterium
CCACTATTTATCAAAATGAGAATCATTTATCTATTTATTTACCATTAACCTTGTTAGTGTTTATAATAAGCATCAAAAAAAAAGCTCCCAAATGGAAGCTTTTATATTTGAAAGTGATTCCGGAGCGATTCGAACGCTCGACCCACAGCTTAGAAGGCTGTTGCTCTATCCAACTGAGCTACGGAACCAAAATATTAAAACCTGTCTGAAAACAGGGTGCAAATGTATAATTTTTAAATGAATTTTAAATAAAAAACTTTCTACAAAAAGAAAACATTAATTACTCTTTCTCATCCGTATTGTTAAAATACCTAATTCTTTTAATGTAGGTATATAGAGCGGTTTCTTTATTACAAAATATTTAACTTGTTTATTGTTTACAAGTTCAGTTGTTTCACCGCTATAGAATTTATCTGCAACTACCAGGTTATCTGTATCAATTTCGTTTTTGGCATCTAATTCCTCGAAAATATCATAGGTGTTTTTTCCTTTCATTTTTTCGCAAGTAAGTTTAAATCTGGACGAAGCTTCTTCATTGGCAAGAATAATTATTCCGCTGGAGTCTTTAACATAAACCTCTCCATCCAAACTATTCACCAACGATTGAAGAAAGTCAGCAGACTTATAAATTTCACTCTGAAGTTCCTGCGTTTTTTGTTCATCCTGTTCCCGTAATCTCGAAAGTTCCTCCTGTGTAGCCTCATTTCTTCAAGGTTCTGTCGCATTTCTTCTTCTTGTTGGGCTATCTCATTGGCTCTTCGTTTCGATTCTTCCAGTAATTCTGCTGTTCGGGTATTCAGTTTTACAGTTGAAAAAGTAGCTGCTATATTTTCTGTTAATTTATTAATGAAATCAATCTGGTAATCTTCAAATTCTTTAAAAGAAGCTATTTCAAGAAATCCCAAAACTTCGTTATCCAAAATCATTGGTGCAATATATAGGGTGCGGGGACTAGCCTTGCCTAATCCCGAAGTTATTTCAATATACTCTTCAGGTATATCTTTAAGGTATATTGGTTTTCTTTCCAGATAACAGTTACCTAAAAGTCCTTCACCTATTTCAATGGTCTTGGTTGTATATTTTCGCTTATCATAAGCAAAGGATGCTATAAGCTTAATTTTCGTGTCTTCGGATTCACGTTCAACCAGAAATACTCCTCCCTGGTTGGCATCGAGATAATAAATTAGATTTTCTATAATCAGGTAAGCAAGGTTATTAATATTGTTGTTGCTTTGTCTCAGTAAATCATTGAATTTAGCTATGCCTTCATTGGTCCAGTTTCGGATCATATCCTCTTTTTCACGTATTTCAGATTCCGTTTTGTTTGTCTTTAGTTGTTCTTTTAACGTATTGAGAGAAATGGCTAATCCATCTTTTTCTGAAGCAGCAATGAATTCCGCATTGTTATAATTACCTGTACTTAAATAAGTTAAAAATTGACTTGTGTTAACAAAACGGGCTTTAAGTTTATTAAAAACATCAATTGTTTCACCGATTTCATCTTTCCAGGGAGTTTCAATGTTCTCAGTATCTTCCCCGTTTACTAATCTGGTCATGGAGTTTGAGACTCCTTTCATTCTTGAAATAATGGATTTTTTTATCAGGTTTGTAACTACTAAAGAAATGATTATTACTAATAATAATGCGGTAAGGAGAAGTATTGACCATTTTTTAATAAATGAATAAGCTTCCGAACTGCCTATACTTGTGACAATAGTCCAATCTAATCCTTCAAGCTCAAGAGGTATTGAACACAAATAAACATCATTATTAAGATATCCTTTTGTTTTAATGTCAATGCCCGATGGTAAATCAATTTCTTTATTATAACCCAGTACCATAGAACTGCTTTCAATTAAAGAAATCTGTTTAAAGCCAATTTTTCTTCGACCTTTACTGTCAGCTTCTTTAAAAAACTTTACAGGGTTTATAAGCTGGTTAATATCATTTGTTCTGATAAGGTTATCCTTTCCAATTAGATTTATGGAAATAACTTTTTTATCTTTTGTTAATTGGTTGCCATACAAAATATTTTCATAAAAGTCGGGAGATAATTCTGCAATAAAAACGGCAATCATTTTGGTACCGTTATATACTGGGAAAGCAAAAAATTGAACAGGTTTGTTATATTCCGGAAGAAAGAATGTGAAATCGTTTATTATTGCTTTATTTGGGCCTAAAACAAGAGTTTTTTGAAAAATAAGAGCCAGCTCAGATTGTTTGAATTGTCCATTGAATAGATTATCAGCAAAAGCTATGTTTTTATTTAAATTATAGAAAATATCACCAGTTGACTTATCAATAAGGTATATATTTTTAAGGTTATACTTCCTGGCAATGCCACGCATCTGAGAGTGAAATACTTTATGTATGGACGAATAACCAGAATTATCTTCTGCAAACAGCAGTTGTTCTTTATTTTCAGTTGAGTAGTCTTTATTGGCAGTATAAAAATACTGAAGTAAAAGTTGTCGTTTATTTTTTGGGAAAACCTCTGAGAATTGAGGCGTTTTCCACTTTATTTTATCTATAATTTCATCTTTATAATACTGGGAAAGAAGCATTGTATCTGATTGAAATGCTTCGTCTGAGAACAAAACAGGATTATCGGATTCGTAACTTCCAAAAGCAGATTGAAGCGCTTCAATTGAACTAATCTGATCCGATGTGAGAGATAATGGCAGTTCTTTATAGAAATTATGATATTGTTTTTCCAATTCAGCTTTTTTTAATTCAGCCAAAGATTCGAGTCTGTCATAGTTAACTTGTTCGAGATATTTTCTGAAAAGATGCATACCAATGGCGACTCCAACAACCAATGTTAAAACTATTACACCAATAACCATCAGGTTAATCTTGGTTCCAAGTTTAAAATTGTATAGGTTGAAAAGCCTAAGAAAACTAATTTTTTTTGTAGTCATTGTATTGTATTTTTCTTTTCTCCATTTGGAGGCTTTCTTTTGATGTCAATTTACTAAAAAAAAAGTTATTTTGTACCAAATTACCAGATAAGCCGTTATTTTCTTCAAAAGTAGTGAATAGAGTTTTCAACATACCCGTTTTTGGTCAATTTTGCTTTCAATTATTGTTATTTTTGCGATTGTTATGTTTCAGAACTTCATGAATAACCGGAATATCAGGCTGCTTTTTGTGATTAAGATTTCTAAATGGCTCATGCTTTATATGCCGGTTATTCTTCTTTTTTATAAAGAAAACGGATTTAGTAATACAGAACTATTTACTCTTCATGCTATTTATTCGCTGGTTATAGCTTTATTAGAAGTCCCTTCGGGATATGTAGCTGATGTTTGGGGCAGAAAACCAGCAATTATTCTGGGAACTTTATTTGGAGCGATAGGGTTTGCTGCTTATTCAGTTGGACATGGTTTTTTAGGGTTTGCTATGGCAGAAATATTACTTGGTATTGGCGAAAGCCTTATTTCAGGTGCTGATTCAGCAATTTTATATGATACACTTCTGGAGAAAAAGCAGGAGAAAAGTTATATTAAGTTTGAAGGTAGTATCACGGCTGTGGGCAACATATCAGAAGCAATTGCAGGCTTATTTGTTTCGGTTGTT
>JAHEEB010000892.1 GCA_024640925.1 Bacteroidota bacterium
ATCGATACTGCATCGCTCTGGTAAGTGGCTTTTCCGAAACCAGTTAAAACTGGCAGGTTATTACCCTGAAGTTTCTCAATTTCAAGGTCAGTTCCTCTGTTGTTTATATCCAGCAAACCCGATTGAGGGGCATTTGTGCGGACAAGTTTATAGCAACTGAACAGGTCGATTGTATCGGTTTGTTGAGCATTTACAAGGTTTGTTGTAAAAGACAAAACGATTAAACTTAAAAGAGTTCTAAACATCATTTTTCATCAATCTTTAGTGCATTATACAGGAAATTATATACAATCTCCTTACGCTCGTTGAGTATGTCGTTGTAATCGACATCCAACTGGCGCTTAAGAATCGGAGCCATCATAGGTTTAACCGCAAAGGGTAATACAAGCATGCCCATTAAATTAAGGATTAAATGGGGTGGACTTATAGGCCTTATTCTACCCGCATTTATTTCCATCATTAATTGCGTGATTATACCCGATACGTTTTTAAATATATCCTTCTCGATAATGTTCTGAAGCCTTTCAGGATTATGTTGAATTTCACTGAGAAAGAATATTGGCAGATATGGGTTTTTCGTTAGTACATCGATGTACAAATCAATAAATTTTTTAATTTTCTCAAAAAAAGGTTTGTCTTCAGAAAAAGAACTACCCATACCAATGGAAATAGTTCGGAATACCTCAATAAAAATTCGATCAAAGAGTTTATCCTTACTCCGGAAATAATAATGGAGAAGAGATTTATTAATGCCAGCTTCGTCGGCAATCTGTTGCATGCGGGCACCCGCAAGCCCCTCGCGGATAAATACTTTACGGGCAGCTTCAAGGATCTTTTCTTCGGGATTATCTATCTTAACCATATGATTTAACTAATTAATTTAACCACGTGGTCAAAAGTATGATGTTTTTTTTGTTTAACCAAATAATTTAACTAATAAATTTAACCAAGTGGTCAAAAAAATAAATAATAAGGTGCCTGAGGTTGGAAGTGCTTGAAGTTGGAAGTACTTTAATTATTTTAAGCACTTTAGGCACTTTAAACTTTGCTTAATCCGGATAAAAAAAACAGCCGTGGATTTGTCCGCGGCTGTTTGGCTTTAGTTATAAGGGGATTATAATCAGAATGAATTGGCGATTGTAATAAAGTCATCGGCTTTAAGTGAAGCTCCACCGATAAGACCACCATCAACATCGGGGTTTGCAAACAGCTGTTTGGCATTTGCTGCGTTACAGCTGCCACCATAAAGAATAGAAGTATTGTCTGCAACTGTTTTGCCATATTTTGAAGCAATGTGGTCGCGGATTACCTTATGAATTTCCTGAGCCTGTTCAGGACTTGCTGTTTTTCCTGTACCAATAGCCCAAACAGGTTCGTAGGCAATTACTAATTTAGAAAAATCATCAGCAGAAAGTTCAAATAAAGATTCGGTAAGCTGTTTTTTAACAATTTCGAAATGTTTGCCCGATTCTCTTTCTTCAAGAACCTCGCCAATACAGAAAATAGGAGTAAGTCCGTTGGCAAGAACCAGTTTGGTTTTTTCAGCAAGTAGATTGTTGGTTTCGTGATAATAAGCACGTCTTTCGGAGTGACCTAATATTACATAAGTTGCACCGGTTGATTTTATCATCTCAGCCGATACTTCGCCTGTGTAAGCACCACTTACTTTGTCAGCGCAGTTTTGAGCACCAAGAAATACAGATTTGTTGGTTATGGCTTTACTCACTTCGGACAAGTGTATGAAAGGAGTACACAAAATAACGGTTACATTATTGGCAATTGTTTTGCCACATACTGCTTTTGCTAGTTCAACACCTTCCTGAAGGTTCTTGTTCATTTTCCAGTTTCCGGCAACAATATTTTTTCTCATAATATATTAAATTTTAATTAAAAATCCGCTTAGGGCTGCGAAATTACAGCCGAATGTTGAAATAAACAAATGATTCGTAAGGAATATACCTTTTTTATTAATTAGTCATGGCAGCAATTCCTGATTTAATTGTCGTATTTTATTAAGAGAAGTAAACTGAAAACCACAAAGAACAGAAACAATCCTGTTCCAATTTTTACCCATATGTCTTTCGATTCCCTAAGACTTTGTAGACTAACAGATAAAATATCCTGGTTGGCTTTATCAACAGGAACATTTCTAAAGTGCCATTTGGAAATAATGGTTCCATTTTTCAACAAAACTACTCCCGGATTAGCCCTGATAATTGTTTTCAGGGTAATTTCGTCCATAGTGTGGAATTTATAGTTGAAATGGTATGTTTTTTCAGCCTGAACTATATCGTTACTATTCGATGCGGTTAATCCATAAACTTTCACATTGTTTTTCAGTAGACCTTCAGCGAACTTGTTCAGGCTTTTTAATCCTTTCTGATTAGTCTTATTGAGGTCGTATGCTATAATTAAACAGGAATATCCAGGGTCAGAAAGTACGGAATCGGTTATATCCATGCCATCTTGGGTAGTAATCGTAAAATCGTGAATAGGTGGTTTGTCTCCTTTAATCAACAAAGTTGTTTTTCTATCGACATATTTCCACCCGGTTTCCTTTGTTGTAATATCGAGATCTTCAATGGAGAATTCCCTTTTTACACCATTTTTCTCATATATAAATGTTGTTTCGAATTTGTCAGTAATTGCACCTGGAGGAAGTGTCATAGCGCTAGGAATATTTGTCCCTACTTTATAAGGTCTAAAATCGAGAAGTGGCAGGTTTCGATAAGAATATACCGATATACT
>JAHEEB010000183.1 GCA_024640925.1 Bacteroidota bacterium
AATTTCCTTTGGTGTTAATGGATTTTTGCTGCCTTCAGGTATTTCCTTTCCTACGTGACAAACCGGAGCTACAGTAAGTATAACTTTTCTTCTTTGATTTTGGGCCATAGATTAAAACTTTTATGGAATAAAAGTAGAAATTATTCTTCAGGTAGAAAGAATAAATTTTTCAGGTTAACTGGAGTTTTAGTAAAACCATTTTTCTTTAGATGTTAATATGTAATTTTCCAACTCAGCTTTGCTGGAAAACCACATATGCATCTCATGTCACTTTTCAGACATGTTTATTTTAACGATACTAAATTCAATAAAAATACTATCTTTTTTGAATTTCTTCGTATCCATATCCTATACTTTCAACTGCATACTGCACTTTCAAAAGATCGATATCATAACCTGTTAAAGTTACCCGGTTTTTGTCAAGGTCAACTTTTACATTTTGAATATCCTGAAGTCTGGACAGGTTATTTTCAACGTTCTTTTTACAACGATTACAATTCATACCACGCACAAAAAATTGAATAGATTCCATATAAAATGTTTATTTAATAATTAATTTTAGTTTTGTTCGTATAGAGCTTTTGAATGAGTCCAAAAGCAATTGATAACTTATGAAAGCTGCACAAATTGCAGATCATAAATTCGTTCTCCTGTATGAACAGGAATGAGATTTTAGCTTTTAAGCACTTAAAGAATCAAGCTTATGTTGAATACGTGTGCGAACTATATCCGAAAGTGCATCGTAGGTGTGATTTCCGGGATAAACAGGTTTTAAAAACTCTACCCTGATACGACGGAAAGGAGTAGGGAAAATCCGGCCACGCGGCATAGCTTCAAATGCACCTTGAATAGACACAGGTACAATTGGAACATTAAGTTCACGGCTCAAAATAGCAAAGGTCTTTTTAAAGTCACCCAATGAACCATCTCTTGTGCGGGTGCCTTCAGGAAATATAATCAGGTTCTTTTTCTTTTTCAATACTTCAGCCATTTTCTGAATAGACTCTTTCAGATTATGGTTTAAATCCATAATAATTATATTGTTGCGATTGGCCAGAAATTTCAAAAATGAATTTCGGATATGTTTTTCTTTTGCATAAAAAAACGTTTTTCGCATTTGTGGAAATTTAAGAAAAGAAGCCACAAATAACCCATCGAGAAAACTTTGGTGATTGGGTACAATAATGCAAGGTTCTTTTGGGATATTTGATGCCCCTTTGCCCTTGAAACGAAAAAAAACTTTAAAGAACATGTGAGACAATTTTACCGCAAGGTTGCTGGTAATCCATGTAGAAGGGAGCTTAATATGAATTTTCTGCTTAAGAATTAACGACCAGTTAATTTTTTCAAAGGTTGTATGTTTTTTGTGTTCATGAATGTATTCACTCAATGCTAAAACATTTTCGAAGGCTGTAAGCTGTGCCATATCAATGGAGACGCCAAAAGAAGTTTCGATAAAAACCTGTAACCCTACACGTTCAAGCGAGTCAAGCCCAATGTTCATAATCAAATGATAGGCAGGATATATATCCATCTTTTTTTCCTGCTCGAGATATTCTTTAAGTAAACGGTATTCTTCAAGTTTAATATCTTCCTGTGGTTTTGCTTCCATCTTTTTTTCTGTTGCTAAAGAAGGCAACAAGAACCGTTGTATTTTGCCCAACCTGGTCCGCGGCAATTCCTGGTCAGTCACGGAAATATTAAGCAGCATTTTATAAGGGGCAACAGACTGATTGTAAACATGAATAATGTTCCATAAAATGTATTTCTCAACATCATCAATGCGTAACTCTTGAACTTTAGCCAAATCAGGCACAATAATGGCCCTGATACGATCACCTTCCTGATATACGCCAATTTCCTTAATTACCGGACTTATTGCCTCTATCTGTTCTTCCATTTCAGACGGATTGATGTTTTTACCGTTCGAAAGTATTATGATCTCTTTTTTACGACCGGTAATAAACATGTATCCTTTCTTATCAATATAGCCTAAATCGCCTGTGTATAGCCATCCATCTTTAATTACTTCCGCTGTTTCTTTGGGTTTTCCATAATAGCCTTGCATAACATTTGGTCCGCTAATTACAATTTCATTGTCACGTATTTCCGCTTTAACACATGAAAGCAAGAATCCGGGAGAACCAATTTTCTGTTTGTCAGGACGAGTAAAGGTAATCATTGGTGCAGCTTCAGACATACCATATCCTTCGAGTATCTCGAATCCCAAGGTGTAAAAATCTTTTGCTACTATAGTGTCAAGTGCAGCACCTCCGCAAACCATATATTTTATGCTGCCTCCGAATTTATTATGTACACTACTAAAAATAATACGAGAGAATTTCCTTGAATTTACTAATCTGGCCAGAGAAAATAATATTCCGGCAACAGTACTTTTAGCAATTTTATCCATTATACCTTTATGAATGGAAGCATAAAGGCGCGGTACCCCAATGATTATTGAAACTTTATTATCATTAAGGGTCCGTATAATATCTTCAGAAGCCATAGATGGAGACATGGCAACAGAACAACCGACTGAAAAGGGCATAATCATTGTACCCAATAGGGGGAGGATGTGATGAAGAGGCAATAGCATCAATACCCGATCAGTTGATTTGTATATTTTTATCTGACTACATACGGCATCCACATTGGCCTGCAGGTTTTCGAAAGATAGCATTACACCCTTTGACTTACCTGTTGTACCGCTTGTGTAAATAATTACGGCTGTGTCTTGTGGATTATCTTTAAATTGAATATCTGTTGGAAAAAGATCGGCCGACAGCGGTTCAAGGTCATTAAGAATAATAATTTCGGGAGAAAGATCTACGCCTTGTAATGCTTCGTCAACAGTAGGTTTACGTGAAGAAGAACAAATGATAACAGAAGGTTTGCAATCGTTTATTACATGCTGGACATCGCTTGTGACAGATAAAAAATCGACAGGCACAGGAATCATACCAACATGCCAGGCAGCCCAAAAGGCATATACCCATGCTTCACAGTTTTCACTGTAAATGATAACTCTTCCTTGTTTACCTTCTAATTTGCTGGAAAATAAATGAATTTTCTGAATTAATCCGCTATATGTTACCGTTCTATCTCCAATGCACAACGCGGATTTGTTGCTTGCGTTTAAAATCATCCCTACCTTTTTAACCCTGTAAAGGTAACCTTTTAAACTGAAATTAATGTATATAGAATCACAATAACTGTTAAAGGAGCCATAGTAGGTTGAAATACATGTATCTACCAGGATTTTTCAAAATGAGATTTTTCAAAATCTTTGTGAATTGTTTTAAATACACTTTCACTCTTATTTTTTAAGTATAAAGGGTCTTTTCTACCAAAAGCTCTCGATAACAGGGCTAGCGGGAAGAGAAATAGATAAAAGATAATTCCCAGAACTATATTTGGAATTATCAAACCCAGTAACCAGCTCAATTTCATCCATAAGAACTCAATTTTTTGGCTTAAGTAATTTGACAAAATACCAATTATACCTATTCCTAATGAAACTGCAATAGACCATTTCCATTTTGTAATTAAATATATCAAAAGGAATCCAACCGTAATAGTTAGGATTGTTTTTGCAGGGTTTGTTTTTATTTTTTTCATTCATTACTAAAATAAAGTGTAAATAAAAGGAGCGATGGCGCTGCTGCCACCAAAAACTATCAATAAGCCCAAAATCAGGAGTAAAACAATAATAGGGACTAACCAAAATTTTTTTCTTTCTTTTAAGAAAAGCCATAAATCCTTTAAAAATTCCATAGTTATTCTTTATTAAAAGTTTGTAAAGTGTCGTTTATTTGAGAATACAGGTATTGTGCAATTATTTTGTTGGCTGCCTCATTCGGATGCCCTTCTTTATGAAGAGTATATTCATTGATTCTCTGATCAAAACCGGATATTACATTATGCAGAAAAAAGATTTTAATATTACTCCTTTTCATTTGATTAAAAAAATAATCAGACTCATCCTGATTCTGAAAGACATACTCACATTCATTTGGATCATCCCACATAAATAAATAGAGGGTTATCCCTTCTTTCATTAAAAGTGTGTTTGATTTTTTTATAATTTCCGTGGTTCTCACAAGATCCCTGTGAGAAAGTTTTCTTTCTAAAAAGAATCGGTTATAAATAAACGATTTTAAGAGCTTGTCTTCTATCTTTTCGGGCCATATTGTATATGTACCAGTTCTTTTTAGACTATCTCCCACAACCTCATATCTTGATCCATGCCGATCCCATTTGGAATGGCCTGCATCGCGAGCTATATGGTCGAATGGCAAAAAACTGAATATGGCTAACTTTTTCCCATTAATTGGTTTCAAATCTTTTGATATGTAGTTTTCAATATATGCCAGCATCTGATGAGGTCCGTACCCATGAAATCCGTAGTTAAAAACTTTAAATCGCTGACCTGCGTACTGATTAAAATAAAAAGGCAGAGTTGAAGTATCCGATAACCCTTCGCCAAATGTGAAGGAGCACCCAAAAAAAAGAGCACAATCCATACTACAGTTGTTTGAATTCGGAGTGTATCTCCGGCCATCCTTTATGGTGTATGAAACATCGTAAATCACTTCATTATCAATAATTTTTTTTGAGGTATATACTCCTTCCTTATTTACTTTATATCCAAGATAAGGATCTGATAATATATACCCAACTTCTGAAGAACTGCCAATCATCTCGACTGACTGGCCATTTTTATGTGAAATTTTGCTTCGCCATAAATAGGTTTCGTAAATAAACAGAGCAAAAATAATGGCTGAGGTATTGAAATACAGCATCTTGAAGTTTGTGTTTTTTGATTTCAGTCCTAAACCGATCAGATATAAAAAAATAGCGAGAAATATGATAACCCATGGACAAACATTGAATATTTTAAAGGATAAATAACAAAACAGTAATAAGATACATGTTAAGAGAACAGGAACTAACCAGGTGAGTTTTTTCAGGATATTCATAGTGTTAATCCATTTTAAACTTTACTATCCATTTCTCTTTATTCTGCCAATCTGGCTGTTCTGTTTTGCAGTAAACAAAATCATTAATTACCAGATAGTCCATTTCGGTAGACATAAAACACCTGTACGCATCGTGTGGGGTGCAAACAATGGGTTCACCCCTGACATTAAAACTTGTATTAACAACAAGGCCATAACCCGATTGTTGTTTAAATGCATTAATCAGTTCCCAGTATCGGGGATTGGTCTCTTTATGTACAGTCTGTATTCTTGCAGAAAAATCGAGATGAGTGATTGATTGAATATCGCTGCGTTTACAATAGAGTTTTTCCCAAAAGGGTAAATTGTGATAATTGTTTGGCAGGGAGGTTCTTCTGCTTTGCTTTACAGGAGCCACTATAAGCATGTATGGTGATTCGGTTTCCAGATCGAAATATTCCTGAGTATCTTCATTCAATACAGATGGTGCAAAAGGCCTGAATCCTTCGCGATATTTTATTTTTAGGTTTAGTTTTTTCTGCATGTCGGGGTTGCGGGCATCTCCAATAATGCTTCTGTTTCCCAAGGCACGGGGACCGAACTCCATTCTTCCCTGGAACCAACCAACTACATTTCCTTCAGCAACTTTAGCAGCTATGTCTTTCGTAAGGTCGTTAAAGCATTCATATTTTTTAAAGGCAGCTTTAACCATTTTGTTCATCAATGTTATTTCCTTTTCGGAGTATTCAGGTCCGAGGTATGATCCGCACATTTGATCTTTACCGTTTACCTGCCTTTCTTCCTCAAAATACATATAACTTGCAGCAAGAGCTGCGCCTAGCGAACCACCAGCATCGCCTGCTGCAGGTTGAATATAAATATTTTTAAAGATACCTTCTTTTAAAAGTTTTCCATTTGCCACACAGTTTAATGCTACACCTCCAGCCAGGCAAATATTTTCCGATCCGGTAATCCGCTTAGCTTCATTGGCCATTTTTAAAACAATTTCTTCTGTAACATTTTGAATTGCATAAGCTAAATTGCAATGACGTTGCTCTAATTCTTGCTCTGCATCTCTTCGTGGAAAACCAAAAAGCGCTTTCCATTTCCTTTCTTTAACCATTCTTAATCCAGTAGCATAATTGAAGTAGTTCTGATTAAGCCAAACTGAACCATCGTTTTTAATATCGACTAAATCTTTTTTTATAATATCAATAAAACTCTTTGTTTGTTCTGATTCAGGATTTCCATAAGGCGCCAGCCCCATTAGTTTATATTCTCCTGAGTTAACAGTGAATCCCAGGTAATATGTGAAAGCACTATAAAGCAAACCCACCGAATGTGGAAAGTTTAACTCTTTATAAAAGCTTATTTTATTATCTTGCCCTAATCCGATAGAGGCTGTACTCCATTCACCAACTCCATCTATTGTAAGTATTGCAGCATTATTAAAAGGTGATGGATAAAAAGCACTTGCTGCATGTGATAAGTGATGCTCAGGAAAAAGAAACCTGATTTTTTTCTTGTCGTAATTTCCAATTTCTTTTAATCCATCGTATATGAGTTTTTTTAAAAATATTTTTTCATCTAACCAAACAGGAATGGCTTTGATGAAAGACTTTATTCCTTTTGGAGCAAAAGCATAATAGGTTTCAAGCAGCCTTTCGAATTTTAATAAAGGTTTATCATAAAAAACAATTGCATCCAGTTCTTCTATTTTAAGTCCACTTTCTTCAAGACAATATCGTATTGAATTGGTTGGAAAAACTGAAGTATGTTTCATTCTTGTAAACCTTTCTTCCTGCGCTGCTGCAATTATTTTGCCTCCTATTATCAATGCCGCAGCCGAGTCATGATAAAAGGCAGATATACCCAGGATTTTTTTCATTGGATTTTTTTGTGAAAAATCAAAAATAAGCACCCTGAAGCAATTTTCCAAAGTTATAGCTGCATCAATTGATGAGTGACAAGTATTTAGTGATTGATAATGCTCTGACTTTTATCAATCTCAGGGGCTGTCCAAAAAGTTGATAACCCACCTCAAAAACTCTAAGGCACAAAGGCATCACCAAGGTTAATGTTTTTAAAGTAAAAACTTTGTGAATCTTACCCGGATATACCTTTTTGAACAGTCTCGATTAATTTATTATGTTATGGATTAATTATCAATCTCATTGGTTTTCTGTCGCAAGTGCTGAAGATGATATATTGACCTGATGGCAATTTTAGTCCATCAGCAGCTCTCAAATCCCATACAATCTTTTCTTCTTGTCCTGTTGATATCGGATTGAACGATTTAACCAGCTGTCCGCTCAGGTTGTATACCTGAATAGCATTGTTTACCCTATTCTCAGATTTATATTGTATAAATACCTCTGAGGTACATGGGTTGGGGTATACTGTCATGGAAGAATTGCTGCTGATTTCCATGTTTTGAACCGGATCGACAGGTGTCGATAGAG
>JAHEEB010000184.1 GCA_024640925.1 Bacteroidota bacterium
CTTTTTCCGACTCATAAACTTTGACCAGCTGAATTCTCTCTGATGTTGAATAATAGTTCTTATCTTTAATATCGGCAGTAAAATTAACAATAGTACCCACAACACTATTCACCGAAAGAAACTGATAGAGCCCGGCATAGCCAATCTTCCTTGATCGTAAAACCTGATCGGTTGTTTTCCAATCAGTGGAACTGGTATCAAAACTATGCCCGGTCATTTGAATAAGCAATACTTTGTCACCCCTCTGAAGCGTATCACCCGGGGCAACAGAACAAGTAACCGATCTGGTATTAACTGAAGTAACCTGATAGTAATTATTTACAATTCCACTTATATAGTCCTGAGAATATAAGCGAATAATAAAAAACATAAAAACCGATATAAAAACAAGCTGCTTCAAATACTATTTCTGTTAGTAATCTTCAAATATAAAAAATAATCTTCTTTCTTAATCATTTAGGAACAAACATCCATTTCCGTTTAGTTAAGTATTTTTATCTTCTGATGCCTATTTCAACCTAAAAAAAATTCATACCAAAAAAATTCATCATTGTATCAAAGGTAAACTAATAATAAAAGTTGTTCCGTGACCAACTCTTGTTTTAAAAGTAATTTCACCATTTATTTGTTCCAGAATATTTTGAACAATTGCCAATCCTAAACCCATACCACTCGTTTTTGTCGTAAAATTCGGCATAAACATTTTTTGTTTTACTTCGTCGGATATTCCTTTTCCATTGTCGCGTATCTCGATAATGGCAGTATTTTCTTTACTGTACAGAACAATATTAATAAGGCCCTCTTTGTCTTCGGGTATTGATTGAATACCATTTTTTATAATATTTATAAACACACGGTTTAGTTGTTCTGCATCGGCCTGAACATGTAATTCCCGTTCTGTTTTCTCTAACTCGATGCAAATATTTTCTGTTCCATGAAATAATTCCACCGATTTGCTTAAGATTGATCCAACTTCGACGTTTTCCAGTTTTGCAACAGGCATTTTGGCAAAATTCGAAAATTCACTGGCTATTGCAGACAACGTGTCAATCTGCTCGATAATTGTCTTGGATACCCGCTTCAGATATTGATCAAAGTCCTCTCTTTTATCGTCCCAGGCTCTTTGAAGCTGCTGAACGCTTAGTCTCATTGGTGTTAGAGGATTTTTTATTTCATGAGCAACTTGCTTAGCCATCTCTCTCCAGGCAGTCTCACGCTCAGATCTGGCTAAAAGCTCAACACTTCGTTCCAGTTCAATAACCATCTTATTATACTCCTCCACTAGCCGGCCGACCTCATCTTCTTGCTGATAAGCAATCTGTTCATATTTGCCCCCCAGTGTAAATACACGAAAGCGGGCCTGAAGCAATTCAAGAGGCTTTGTTATTTGTTCGGATATAAAAACTGCAAAAACAATTGTAAGTAATATGAGAAGAACATAGATATTTAAAATGGCCACTGTTAATGTGGTTATATCTTCCTGTAACTCTTTCTGTCGTGTAAAATAAGGAATGTTTATATAGCCTAATAATTGTCCGTTGTAATTGGTAAAAGGGATATAAGCCGATTGGTAATGAAGCTTATTTATGTTTTCGCGATGTACAAATAAGGCCAGCTGTTCAGAATGCATTTTCGAAAAAGCATATGGATCCATCTTCTCGTTCTGCAGACCTAAATGAAAAATTTCCGGCCTCGAAGTTGAAAGCAAATCACCTTGCGGACTATAAAGATTAATATCACAATAGAATAAATCTGATATTCGGGAAAGCAACTGGTTTAGGTTATCGTACCGGGTACTTTTCCATTGCCAGGTAAGGACATTTTCCTGTGCCAGTCTTCTATCCACCTCAACATATACAGATTGTATCTTCTCTTTCAGATTAGTCATTTGTGTCTGGTTGTATTTGTGAATATTAAACCAGATTGTACTTCCCGCAATCATGAAAAGAGACAGAATGAGAATAAAAACAACAGAAAATTGAATCCGGTTTCGAAGACTATTCCGGAAATTAATTTTCCTGTACCTTGAAATAAAAAGGAATACACATAATAAGGATACCAAATAATAGAAAACAAAGAAATAAGAGAACAATATTAGCACATCGACAGCCTTGAACTCTTTCTCGCTTATTATTACCAGGTTATTTTTATCTGCCCTGTAGACTAAATGACTGTATTGATTTCTGAATACAGTATAAAACTCAGAAACGGAATCGGTCCTGAAATTATCAGAGTTCAGACTATATGGGTAAAGGCCTGCATGTGAGACCAGTTTATTTTTAAAATATTTTGCTGATGAAAACCTGTTAAATTGTTTCCCGCTTTGAAGTTTTTCATCCAAAAGCAATTCGGGATACCCCAATGGAGCACTTGTAAGTTTCGATTCCAGCTCAAGAAAGAGAGAGACTTCATTGCCAGATTCGTCTTTATATTTAATCCACCCCAGATATCCAATCATTCCTGAATAATTATTCAGAAAGTAAAAGTCTGAACCGGCAATTTCAATTCCGGAATTTTCAATATATCCTTCAAAATATTCGTAACAATGAAAATTCTTATTTTCGGGAGATACAATAAGAACACTGTCTACCGGACTACAAACAGTGATCCTTAAATCATATTTTTTCCAGAATCCCGAAAAATAGTTCTTTGTCAGATAATTATATATCGAAACAATATCAAACCGCTCAGGCTGAAGGGAATTAACTATATGGGTATCGCTCCTGAGCTCAAGGGTTAAATTATCAAAAAGGTATTCTGCAATGGGATCATGTTCATTAGAAAGACTGATAGCGAAAGATTTTTTTTGTTGAACTTCTTTCTTTTCATAAAAATGTATCACAAAAAGCAGGATATAAATTGAAAAAACTGCGAACAATACTATAAGAGAGGTGAATATGGCTTTTGAATAAATTTTATCTTTCAGAACATGGATTATGATATACAGACCGATACCAAAAAACACTGTAAAATAATCAAAATCGTAGCCCGATAGCAAACAAATAAAAAACACGGCAAATAATAAACCTGAGCAATTAACTATTATTCGTATACTTCTTTCTTCAATAAGCAACTTATATGCCCACAAGGCTACCAGGAAAACAGCCAGGTAATTCAATCCAAAAAGAAAATACACAACAATTGCCGGGAAAGACAACTGACTTACATTTCCAGTTAGCAAATCCAGGCTGGAATGAGTAATCATACCGCTTGACGAATTCTGTGCTATAAAAAGTACAGAAACAAATATCAGGTTTATCAAACTGATTCGGTAGTCCCTGGCAATTGGTTGTCGAAATTTAAAAACCGGTATTTTTAAATATTTATAAATCAGATAACATATAAAAAGAAAAATTAATGTATTAAAAATCTGATCGCCAAAGGTAGGAGCAACAGGAGTAGCGAAAAGATAAGGGTCGAAAAGATAAAAACTGTCTTTATTTAAAATTCCCGAAACAAAAAGGATTAATCGAAATGATAGCAATATCAATAATAAAAGAAAAACTCTCCGATCCCTTTTTCTTCCAGTCAGAATTAATAATATATGCCGGAAATAGAGCAACAAAAAAACAATACCGGTAAACAGCAATCCTGTAGCTATTTTGGAAGAAACAGTATTGTCCGTTCTTTCAGATGGATTGATAATGACAGAGAAAGCCTTGTCTCCTTTTTCGTCTACTATTTGAAGACCCTTACTCAGGTCAGTTGAAATGCACCCATTGGGTACACCAAACTCCTTTCTAATGCCATTTCGAAGAAATCTGTTCTGATAAGGAAAATTACTTTCAAGCTGAATAAGTCCATAATAACAATAAACCGAATCGGATTTAGAGATAATATAATATAAATAGTTGTCTAATTTTATTAGTTTATGATCCTTTAAGGAATCAGGATGGATAGCGTTTAATGGTATATTTTTATCAGACCAGAACAGCAGATCTTTTCTTTTATAAATTAATATTGAAATGCCTTGAGATTCTGCTTTTAAACATATTTTTTCAGTTTTATCCATTTCTGCATTTTTGAGCTGCGAAAGATGTCTGTGGGTTTGCTCAATTTTGTGAGTGAAGCGCCGTTGCATTTTAGCAACTTGAGAATTTCCAAAAATGCCAGGAAAAAAAACGATAAAAAAAGAAAATAAAATACAAAATATTGCCAGATAAAGCAGGTAGGACTTTCTCATATCTCTTTTATTTTCATTCATTATGGTAAGGATGATTATGTAAAATTGTTATAGCCCTGTATATTTGCTCTGTAAAAAACAACCTGATGAGCTGGTGAGTGGTAGTCATCGATGATAAAGATAATAATTCATTTGCTTTATCCCGAACTTCCTTTGAAAATCCAAAGGCCCCGCCAGTAATGAAATAAATATTTTTATATCCGCAGTTCATCAACTTTTGCAGATGATTTGCAAAGCTTACAGAGGAATATTGTTTGCCATGCTCATCGAGTAAAATAATATAATCGGCCTGCGACATTTTTTTTAAAATACCCTCTCCTTCTATTTTCTTCACCTCTTCGGGTTTTAATTTGGCAGTACTTTTTGAAACCATAACAAAATCGTGCCCAAAATTAACGTGTCGGTTAATCCTCGGAATATAATCCTGTATAAGGACTTCAAGGTATTTATTATCGGTTTTACCGACATGTAATGCTGTTATTTTCATACTCTTCAAAAAACACAGCAATATAAAATAATTCTTAAAACCTTGATGTGTTCAGGTGATCAGATTGTTAACCAATTGAGAAAAAAAATAAGTTTATCAACTATTTTTCCATTCATAATGAATATTCCTTATTTTTACCCCTATAAAATTGGCTCACTTTTTGATTTGATTTATAAAAAATCAAGCAAATGGATAAGAAGAAAAGTTTCATATTAGCGTCTGCTTTACTGATAAGCGTTGTTATATTTGCTATTACCATAGATACACCGCAGGAGATCATTACTGGCTTTAGCCAGGGGAAAGCCGAACTTATTTCAAAGTATTTTAAGGAAAGCGTTGAATTAACTATCGATAACAAAGAAAATATCTATAGTAGTACTCAAGCTGGCTTAATTTTAAAAGATTTCTTTAGCAAGAATGCCCCTCAAAGCTTTACTATTTTACATGAAGGTGGTAAAGACGATTCAAAATATTCAATTGGCAGCCTGAAAACAGCACAAGGCAGTTATAGGGTAACCATACTTTTAAAGTTAAACGGGGCAAAACCTTATATTCATCAGCTCAGAATAGAAAAAGATGCAGCTTGACAACTATCTGGAACAATTTATTGATTTTGCCCTGAAGGAGGATATTGGCGACGGTGACCATACCTCTTTGGCAACTATTCCTAATGATATTACCGGAAAGGTTCAGCTAATAGTAAAACAAGAAGGTATTTTAGCGGGTAGTTCCATAGCTTTCAGGGTATTTCAAAAGCTTGATCCTACCGTTGAAATTACTCAGCATATTGCTGATGGTAGTCCTATTAAACCAGGAGAAACAGCGTTTGTAGTTAAAGGTAAAATTTTACAACTACTTCAGGCAGAAAGATTAGTGCTCAATATAATGCAACGCATGAGTGGTGTTGCATCAGAGACCAATAAATATGTCAGAAAACTTGAGGGACTAAACACTAAAGTACTCGACACTCGAAAAACAACTCCTGGCATGCGCTTACTCGATAAGTTAGCTGTAAAGACCGGAGGGGGCGAGAATCACAGGATTGGCTTATACGATATGATTCTTATAAAGGATAATCATATCGATTTTGCCGGAGGTATTGAGAAATCGATAAAACTGGTTAAATCGTACCTGAAAGAAAAAAAGAAGACTCTTAAAATTGAGATAGAAGCGCGAAGTATTGATGATATCAAAAAAATTCTGGACATCGGTGGAATCGATCGAATCCTGCTGGATAATTTTACCGTTCAGCAAACCCGACAAGCTGTGGAGCTTATCGAAAGAAAGGTTGAGAGCGAATCATCGGGAAATATAAACCTGGAAAACATTAGGGATTATGCAGAATGTGGGGTTGACTATATATCGGTAGGGGCATTGACACACCAGATTAAAAGCCTTGATTTAAGTCTAAAAGCCCTTGATTTCTGATGGAAGAGAAAGAGAGAACATACACATACAAATTTTTTAATATTGAAATCAATCGGATTGCCGACTATTTCAAAAGGATTTCATTTCCCGGGTTCGAAAAAGTACCAGTTTATAATGTATTTTGGTTTTTTGTGGATGGCCTTAAGAAAGGAGCACTTAACCTACGTGCTACTGCTATTGCTTTCAACTTCCTGTTGGCGCTTGGCCCAGCCCTGATATTTTTCCTGGCTTTACTTCCCTATCTTCCGATACATAATATTCAATTTACTCTTGAGAAAATACTCTATGATCTTATTCCTGCCAATTCATATATTGCCATAGAACCTTTAATAAACGAGGTTTTTCAGCGACGAGGAGGACTAACCATACTGGGCTTGCTTACAGGCCTATTCTTTGCCCAAAAGGGAGTCCATGGAATTCTTGAAGCTTTTAATGCTACTTACCATACCATTGATACCAGGTCATGGTTCAGACAGAAAGTAATTTCTGTGGTTTTGGTATTTATTTTTTGCGCCCTGGTTTTGATGGGATGTATAGTGTTTTTAGTTGGGAGAGGATTTATAGGTTCTTTATGGGGTTTGGAAAAAACAAAAATGAGTGCTCAAATCTTGCATTCTGTGAATTGGATTATGGTTATCATTCTAACATTCTTATGTATTTCCGTTTTTTATTACCTCGTACCGGCAAAAAAAACAAACTGGAAACTATTTTCAGCAGGATCAACCTTTGCAACTATACTAACTGTAATGGCTTCTCTGGGGTTTTCTTATTTTATGGATCACTTTGCTCAGTTAAATAAGTTTTTTGGTTCCATTGGTGCCCTGGTTGCTCTAATGCTATGGATGAACTTTAATGCTTTTGCCCTCCTCATCGGTTTTGAACTCAATGCTTCAATAAACAATGCACAGAAGATGGTAGAACTAAATGGAAAAGATTTATTGAAAGATAAAAAGAATATAGCAGAAAAGGTTAAGATAGAGGTTATTGAAACATAAAATTCAGCTGTATTAACTTTTTAATCTGATATCTAAACAGGAATAAGTAAGTACCATCATTTTTTTTAGTTATTACAAAAACAGCAATGGCTGCTTGAACAAAAACATATAAAAAACCCGCCCCAGTATAACCAGGGCGGGTTTCTTTTATTTAACAAATCCTTTTCTATTCAAGAACAATCTTTTCAACAAACTCAGTGTCGGTTGTTCTTACACGCAAAATGTATATTCCACAATCGAGTTTCGATAAATCGAGTTCACCTAATTGTGTGGCAGAACTATAATTTTGTAAGTAAACAACTCGGCCGCTTGCATCGCTGAG
>JAHEEB010000185.1 GCA_024640925.1 Bacteroidota bacterium
GGAAATGAAGAATCTAAAACAATAAGAGTAAACCCTACTATTCCAATACCTCCAAAGGCCACGGAAATTCATGGCATTACTGATGAGGATGTTAAAGATGCCCCTCGTTTTTCCGAAATTGCTAAAAATATTGCCAAAGTATTTGAAGGAAGCGATATAGCTGGTTACAGTTCCAATAAGTTTGATATTCCACTTCTTGCCGAAGAAATGCTCAGAGCCGAGGTGGATATTGATCTGAAAAAACGAAAATTTATCGATGTCCAGGTAATTTTTCAGAAGAAAGAACCCCGGACTTTAGGTGCAGCCTACCAGTTTTACTGCTCAAAAAACCTGGAAAATGCGCATAGTGCTGAAGCTGATACACGCGCTACTTTTGAGGTACTCAAAGCCCAGCTCGACAAATATACCGATTTGCAAAACGATATTGATATACTATCGGAATACTCAAGCCATAATAAAAATGCCGATTTTGCCGGCCGCATAATCTACGACGAAAACAATGTTGAAAGGTTTAACTTTGGCAAATACAAAGGACTTACAGTTGAGGAAGTATTTGCAAAAGATCCGGCTTATTATTCCTGGATGATTAACAATGATTTTCCGCTCTACACCAAGAAAGTTCTGACAACGATTAAGTTGAGGAATGCGTTCAAGAAATAGGATGCTTACTTTTCAAATAATAGAATAAGACTATTTGTTTTCTTTTAAAATTTTTATCAATTCTTTCTGAAATTTATCGGGTTCCTCAACGCACATGTAGTGAGCTGATTTTTTGAACCAAATAACTTTCTTCCTGGGCGCTTTCACTTTATTGCAATATTCTACTACTAGTTCCGGAGCACAGGCTATAACGTGGTCGTTGACTCCTTCAAAAAAATACAAAGGCACATCAATTTCCCAAATGGATTTATTTTTCGTTTCTTGCTGATTCGGATATCTATTCATATACTTTACAGAAAAAGCTTTCCCCTGGCTTAGTAATTCCAGATACCCATCAAAATAATAGGGCGAGGTTTTAACTATAGAATCCAAATCAATTGTTAATCGATGATGACCTCCATATTTAGTTACCAAATCAATGTATGGAAAATTATCTGCCTCAATTCTTTTCAAGGCGACCGTATCGTTGGCTTTCTCAAGCTCATTATGCAACCATTTATAAGTTATTGCTACGGATCTATCCCAATCATAAGCAACTTGTCCAACACCAATATAAGCATAAAAATACTCCGGATAATTTGCTATTAATTGAAGGCCTAAGGCACTGCCAAATGAATGACCTATCAAAAACACTTTCTTTTGATGAAATTTAGTTGTCAAATATTTTATTAGTTCCATGGCATCATCGACAATTTGGGACTCTGATATTTTAGTTGTATCCATTCCCTCATGAAATGAAAGTGCAGTTCCCCTCTGATCCCAGTTTACCAAAATGAAATGTTTCTTTAATTTCTCTGAAAAAACATGAGAACGTAGCATAATAGACGAGCCAGGACCACCATGTAGATACAATAATATGGGGTTATCTGTGTTGTCTGACTGAACCAGAATTTTCTGCTGGCATCCGTTTATTTTTACATCATAAAGACTATCAATACTATTATGTGTGTTGCATATACCGTTAAGACTTAAATATATACCAAGAATTAATGTTGTTAAAATATTTTTCATCATTTTGTTTTTTATCATTTTGTTAAACAATTGAATAATTTATAAATGCTCTCCGGTTTAGATTTAGGAGTTCTAAAAATAATGCTGCCAATTCAGGAGAAAAGGATGGAAAAGCTGAAGCAAGGCCTATTCTCTGGCTTTTTAATGGTTTCATTATTTTTTCAATGTTCAAATATATAACTATTAATATAGTAATGCAACTATTTGTGTAGTTATTGATATTTAAGATAAAAATCAAAGAGTGTTTCTTAGAGTCTTTGAGTTTTGGTGGCAGAAGAAAGCCACAAAAGCACCAAAGCACAAAGAGCCACGAATGAAAACCATCTCTGCTTTCTCCAGTATATTTAAGCGGATTGGTCTTAATTGTCTCCAGAAGGACAAAAATTCCGTTGATGATAAAAAATAAATAACAAGACGACATTAAAGAAAAATATTCTTTAATTTAGGCTCTAAGATTAAATTTTACATTGTTTTGCTAATCACTTTTATAGTATGAAAATCATTTGTGTTGCCAGCAACTATAGCGAACATGCCAAAGAATTAAAGAGTGAAATACCTGCTGAGCCGGTTTTTTTTATGAAACCGGATAGCGCTTTGTTGCAGGGAAATAAACCTTTCTATCTGCCCGAATTCTCGAAAGATTTACAACACGAAGTAGAACTCGTTTATCGGATTAACAGGCTCGGCAAACATATTGAAGAAAAATTTGCAAACCGTTATTACAACGATGTAGCATTGGGTATCGATTTTACTGCCCGTGATTTACAGAAAATCTGTAAGGAAAAAGGCCGCCCATGGGAAATATGTAAAGCTTTCGATCAATCAGCTCCGTTAAGTTCATTTATTAAAATGGAAAAACTTCAAAATAAAGATTCCATCAAATTTGAACTATATAAAAATGGAACCCTTGTGCAACAGGGTAGTTCTGCTGATATGATTTTCCATATCGATAAAATAATCGAACATGTTTCAAAATATCTTACTCTTAAAATTGGCGATTTGATATTTACCGGTACTCCTCCGGGCGTTGGTCAGGTTGCGATTGGCGATAGGCTTACAGGAAAGCTGGAAGGTGAAACCATGTTTGATTTCGAAGTAAAGTAGTTGAAGCTGATTAGCTTTGAGAGAACTCCACAGTTTACTTTTCTCTTTCTTCAATTGAAATGACTTTCCAAAAAAATAGCCGGAATTTCTCCGGCTAAATTATATTTTA
Organism: Bacteroidota bacterium; assembly: GCA_024640925.1. Lineage (GTDB taxonomy): Bacteria > Bacteroidota > Bacteroidia > Bacteroidales > UBA10428 > UBA10428. The sequence goes on from JAHEEB010000185.1 coordinate 2,885, forward strand.
AAATTTAGTGATATTCTATGGTCTACCTGGTTGATTGCCACCAGATGAACTACCAACAGTTGTAATAATGCTGGAGATTGTAAAAGTCTTGTAGCTTGTACCGGGTGTATATGTCCCGCCTGAGTAATATCCATTTGTTGCCGCTGTGGAATATGAACCGCCGGTATAAATAGTATAGGTTTCTCCGTTTTTAAGACTGGGAGAAGATAAGGTTATTGTCTGATAATTACGAGTTGGTGCAAAAGTCAGTATTTCATTTCCTCCACTATCCTGAACATGGAAGATTGAATTAGCCGACTGACTAGAGGTGAGTATTACCACTACGCAATACTGAGTAGAAGAAGTGCCTGGGGTCTCGAGCATATTTGAGCTTGGTCCCGAAACTGCCATTATACCTCCGGTAACTTTAAAGGTACCATTGCAGTCTACACCTAATTCTGGTTGTGATGATGGACCATGTCCAATTATTGTTCCTCCGCTTATGGTAAGATTACCATTGCTATCAATTGCATCGCCATTCGAAACACTTACATATATAATCCCACCTTTAATTATTAAATTACTTCCATCGTTTGATTCTGTTCCACCAGCTGTAAGACCTGCGCTGGCATTAAATCCATCGTTTGTAGCTACAATACTGACATTGCTGTTATCTAAGGTTATCGTTAAGCTCTCAATTGCTTCGTACGATTTTGTAATATTTATATTGCTGTTTGCAATGGTAATGCTTTTTTCAGCATGTATGCCATCATCGGCAGCAGAAATTTCAGTAGATCCACCTTCAATATCAACAATGCTGTTTGAGTGAATTCCATCATCGGCAGTATTAATGGTTATTGTTCCACCATTAATTTTAACACTTAGTTCTCCTTTAATTCCTTTGGCAGATGATGTTGAAGAAACGGTTTTGCTGCTGCCTCCGCCTGAATTGATATTAATTACCCCATCGTTAATCGTTACATCGGTTTGTGCTGATATAGCATCGCCGGTAGAAGTAATATCCAACTCTCCCGATTCAATTAATATATACCCTACTGTAGCATCATCTTCACAATCCGATTTTAGTCCGTCTCCACTTGATACAACAGTTGTATTCCCACCTTTTACAATAAGGTAATCTTTGCCGCGTAGTCCTTCATCTGCCGAAGTTACTTTTACTGTGCCACTTTTTATTAAAAGGCCGTCATCAGAGGAAATGCCATCATTATAGTTTGCATCAATAATTAAAGAGCCATTTCCATAAATAGTCAGATCGGAATTACTGAAAAGAGCAGCGTTTGGTTCTGTTTCTTCGGAATTCTCATAAACATATGTCGTGGCATCGGTAAGGTAATTTTCTGTGTTATCGACCAGAATTACTATTGTCTTTTTCCCATTTTTAATATAAACAGGGGCGCTGGTAGAACTAGTAATATTTACTCCATTCAGAATCAATCTTATTGTTTCATCTGAATCGGAGTTTACTATAATTTGTCCATCGTTTAATGTTCCACTGATACTATATGTTCCAGCTGATTTTATAGTGGCAACCGAACCTGAAATTTTTACTATCGTATCTGATGAGGTTATAGAAGTTTCATTCAACTGTATGTATATAACATCAGATTCATTCCAGATATAATCAGATGCATTATCATGGTCAGTTCCATCAGCTATATCACTGCCAGATGTTGTTGTATCAGTATCATTTGTTACATCCTCTTTAATAAAATTCTTTTCGCAGGATACAAACAGGCAAATTGCCAGTAGGAAAACTAAGTATTTCTTCATATTGTAAAATTTTAAAATGAAAATGTATATCCAAGACCAGCAACATACATGGTGCCAGCATCTTCTACATTAATTTCTTTATCTATTAATCCATAAAGTTCAAATTTGTGCTGTTTTGCTAAAGTATAATTCAACGACAGTATTGAACGCAGGTTATCAAAAGTATTTCCATCAGGGTTATTCAATTGATAAAATGCTTCGAACGAAAAAGATGGATTTACCGGAAATTTGGGAATGTTATAATCTGCCTTCAAGCGGCTGCGCAAGGTATAATCAGGATTTATCTTGTAGTTATTGTATTTTCCGGTTTCTATAATCCGGTCGCTTTCGTCTTTTATTGTCCGCTGAACCCGCTCTCTCAGAGAAAACGTAAAATTGCCTATTTCTTGTTTTCCTTGTAAAAATAAAATGTAACGATGGCGTGGCTGATAATCGGAGTATTCTAAATCATTAAAATAAATGAATTCATAACTAACACCGGCTTTCAACGGTTTTATAATGTTGTAAGCAGCTACCAACTGCAAACTCCAGCGATTTATCTGTCGTGAATTGTCCATCGTGCGTAATTCAGTGCTAACACCTAAATCCCATTTCCCTATCTCTTTTTCTGCTCCAACTGATGTCCACACCCCAAAATCATTCGTTTGGGAAAAAAGTGCGGACGGAGCCAGAAATAAAAGCAACCAACAAATTTTAAAACTATACTTCATCTGAAAAAATTGAATAAATATTAATTCCCATGATAACGTAATAAATACAAACTTTTATGAATTTACCCTACTTTTGATGAAATATTCTTGTAAATAAATCCATATTCGGTTTTTAATGAAAAACTTATGCCTTTATGTTATAAAATTTTATTCAGTTCACTCAATATAGAATCCTGCCCGGTTTAAGTGTTTATGAGTATTTATTGAGAAAGTCTGAGTGATTAATTCCCGTTTTTTTAATCTTTATCCTTTATTTTTGCTGAAAGTAAACAGATGAATAGAAAAATGTACAGTGTTATGCTGCTCAAACTTCAATGAATAAAAAATGCAACTGAATTTTATAAATGGAATAACCATTATTTCCATATTCCAAGCCATCTTTTTAGCAATGGTCTTCTTTTTTAAAAAGGCCGAAGGTAACAGAATATACAACAAAATATTTGCTGCCATCATTTTTATTTTTTCTATTCAAATAATGGTTTCGTTATCAGTAAACTATTGGTCATACGTCTACTTTAAAGGGTATTATAAATTCTTTTTTGTTTTGTATCAAACGGCTTATTTGTTTGGACCCTTATTATATTTCTATATTCAATCAATAACAAACCAAAGTTATTCATTCAGGGTAGGTGAATTAATCCATTTTTTACCTTTTGCTATTGCAATTACACTTATGCTTGTTCTTATTTATGGTTTCGAAATTGTACCCGGCGGAAATTATACCAGGTTAGGAGTAATTATTCATAGTATGATCTATATTTTTATTTCCATACACTATTTAAAAAATCGGGGAATAAGTCTGAAATCTCTGTTTGATTTAAAAAATCCACATGATTTTATAAAATTTCTTTTGGTATGCTATATCATGCTTTGGCTTGTGAATGTTCAAATTTTTGCCATAATAAAGTTTATAACATTTGCTAAATGGTGCGCATATGTTAGCAGCTTGTATTCATTAACTGCTTTTGTTTTCATCAATTCTATAGCTTTTCTTGCTTTAATAAAACCTGATCTTTTCATCCATAAACAAAAATATGCAAACTCATCTCTGGCAGTGAATGAAAAAGATATTTTGTTTAACAAACTGATTGAATTTGTTACAACCAGCAAACCTTACCTGGAACCATCATTAACGCTGAAGAAACTGAGCGATGATTTGGATATGCCCCTAAAAAGTATTTCTCAGTTAATTAACGAAAAACAAAACCAGAATTTTAACGATTTTATAAATACCTTCCGAATCGAAGAAAGCAAGAGATACATGCAGGATATTTCTTGTGCCAATTTGACTATTCAGGAAATATTTTATAAAAGCGGTTTTAATTCAAAATCGACATTTAATTTGATTTTTAAAAAACAAACCGGTTATACTCCGTTGGAATACAGACGGCAATTTTTACCTGAATAGTGCTTTTTTTAGTCCAGAATCGCAATTTCGGACTTAGAATTATTTAGAATGCTGTTTTTTTGTGGCATATTAATAAGGTTCACAGATTTAATTATTACTATATGAAGAGTTCTTTTTGTATGTTGGTTTTTGCATTCATGGCGTTGGGCGGTTCAAATGCCCAGGAAATGAAAAGAGATGTTTTATTCGATTCCGACTGGAAGTTTTATCGGGGAAGAGTAGATGGGGCTGAACAAGTCAGCTGTGATGACAGTAAATGGCGAAGTATTAATCTTCCGCACGACTGGAGTATTGAGGACCTGCCAGCGATTGATAAATCGAAAGCACTTCCGGAATTGATAATAACTCAGGGAAGCTGGCTTTTTAGCAAAGGCGATGATATGAGCTGGAAACAACCCGAGTATAATTCATCGACCTGGGAGAATGTAACACTTCCGGCAAAATGGGAAACGCATTCAAATTATACCGAAAATAGAGTATATGGTTGGTACAGAAGAGAAATAATTGTTCCCGACAGCCTTTCCGGAAAAGATATTTTACTTGGTATTGGTGCTATTGACGATGTGGATGAAACATATTTCAACGGGCAATTAATCGGAAAAACCGGTTCATTTCCTCCAAATTTTGTAGGAGAAAGGGC